>NZ_JBQQCG010000067.1:0-67993 GCF_052245575.1 Streptomyces sp. 2A115
CTCCTTCGAGCGGGAAGACCTTGGTCGGCTTCTTCGCTCTATCAGGAGCCCCGTTGCCATGACCTGGGCTTCCCCGAAAACCCTGGATCCCCTTGACAACCGCGGATCCGCTCAAACTCCGTGGTCTTGGGGTACTTCCGTGGTGCAGGCATCGGACCTGTGTTCTCCCATCTGCCGAGGCGATCATGCCTGGCTTCAGGGCCGCTACAAAATCCGGTTCAGCTCAATCCGGGACCGCGTCCGCGAGCTGGGCCTTCCAGGGGCGGCGACGTTCTATGTGTGGCACGACGGGCAGGCCGGGCAGCTCCGGTGCTCGACCGGATCCGTGCCCCCGGATGAGTTGCCGTTCGGCGGTTCCTATGTGCTTTCCGACGATCTCGGGCGGATCATCGAGGAGTTCTTGACCGACAGTGAGCCGGGCGTCATCGCCTGGTCTGACCTGGTTGAGGTGCACAACCACTCGGAACGGACTGCGGCCGAGGCTGGGATCGTGCCCTTGCGTGTCTGGGCCAGCGGCGTCGGAGCGCCCTCATAGTGACCGGTTTGGCCTGCCCCTGCGGACGAGGCGCCGGTGGTAGATGAGGGCACTCCTTCCCTTCGGGTGACGCCTGCCAGGCCTCGGCGTCCTCCCTGCTGATCTTGCCGCCCTCGAGGTGGTTGCCCAGCCCGAGGAACATCAGGTCCCAGCCGACCCCGACCGCCCCCGGCCCGAACGGCCCCCAGAACTCCTCCGGCACCACGGCCCCGTGTTCCAGCTCGAATACCGTCCGCGCCTCGACCTCGCTGTGGAGCAGATCCTTAGGGTGATGACGAAGCCTGCGAAGAACGGCGCTCCGGCGGACGCCAGCGCCGGAGTCGGTGGCCTGAACGCAAGAGGGGGGCGGTACCTGGGCCGCCCCCCTCTTGCGTCAGCCGCGTCGGCTCACCTCGCGACCGAGACCGTCTTGGTGGCCTTGCTCACGGCAGACCCGTCCGTGTGACCGGTCCGGTGCACGACCCGCTTGATGGTGATCTTCTTGCCCTTCTGCGCCGACTACCGCGCCAGTGAGGACGCGGTAGCCGACCAGCTGCCGGGTGCTGCCGTGACCTTGGCGCCCGTCGTGGCCGTGCCGGTGGCCTTGGGGGCGGCTGTGTTCTCCAGTTCGGGCTGGGGTGTCACGGTGAAGGTGCCGCTCGAGTACGCGCAGCAGGTGGTCAGCACGCTGACGTTCCAGGTGCCGGTGGCCGCGCCGGTCAGGTCGAGGGTCGCGGTCAGTGTCCGGTTGTCCGCGGAGACCGACTGGGTGGTGGCGGTCAGGGTCTTGCCGCTCTGGGTCAGCCGTACGGTGGCGTTCGCAGGCAGCGCGGTGCCGGTCACCGTGAGCGTGACCTGGCTGCCGGCGCCCCCGGTGTCCGGGCTGACCGCGGTGACGCTCACCTTGTCCGTGCCGCACAGGGTGGAGGCGCAGGCCAGCTTGGCGCTGTAGGCGGTGTAGGACGCCTTCTCCGGCAGACCGAGCACGAACAGGCTCGGGCTGGCCGCCGAGGACGAACCGCCCGCCGCGCACTGGGCGCCGGACGGAGACAACGTGCACCCATTGCTCCAGGCGCTGTTGTACAGGGCGGGCACCGCGGTGGTGGCGGCGCCGGTGGTGTCCGTGATTTCCGCGTTGAAGCGGTCAAAACCGGCGGTGGGCAGGACCGCGCACACCGCGGTGTGCGACTCGTCGAGCGTGCCGGTGACGGGCCCGTAGCCGTAGGACACAGACGGGACCTCAGTGCACTCCGGCGCCGGGCCGTCCGCGGTCGCGAGGCGCAGGGCGTCCAGGTGGTACTCGGGTGCCGCCTTCAGTGTGGCCGGGGTCTGCACCAGGACCTGGTGGGTGGTGGACCCAGTGGCCGCGCAGGAGCGGTTGCGGAAGGAGCACTCGGCGGTTCCGTCACCGCCGAAGACGGCGATGTTGGCGGTGCCCAGCGCGTCCCGTACGTCGAGGTGGAGGACATCTGTGGCCGCGTCGGTGGTGACCTGGTGGCAGTTCAGGGCGCCGGCGTCGCCGTAGGTACCGGGGACGGACGGGCCGCCGACCTTCGCGGCGGCGGTCTTCACACAGCCCGCCGAGGAGGCGGTCGAGGTGACGTCACGCCTGGTCAGCGTGTAGGTGGCGGCCTGGTCGCGGCCGGTGACGAGCACGGTGTGGGCCGCGCCGGGGGTCAGTGGACAGAGCGTCCAGCCGTTCGTGGTGGCCGTGCGGTCGCAGACCTTCTTGCCGGTGGAGTCCAGCACCGTGGCCTTCGCCGCCACGCTGCCGGAGGTGGCGGTCAGCTGAAAGACCTCGGCGTCGGTGTGCGCGCCCGCCGGAATACTCAGGCACTGGGAGAAGACGCCGTCCCCGGTGGTCAGCGTGGCCTTGGCGCCGTCGGCCGTAAAGCTGCCTGCGGGCAGGACGGGGCAGTCGTTCGCGGCGTCGGTGCGGTAGAGGGCGATGGAGTACGGGCCCGTGGCGTCCTCCCCGCTGTCCTGGGTGTGCACCAGCGCCCGGTAGGGGGCCGTCCCGGTCAACGCGCAGTCGCCGTTGGCCAGTTCGGTCGCGTCGCACTGGGCCGTGCCGTCCTGGTCGAGGACCTCCACGTCGGCGTCCACGCCGGAGGAGGAGAGCGGGGCCAGCGCGGCGATCCTGGCGCCCTGGGGAGCGTCCAGGGTCAGGCAGTCGTACTGCCCGGCCGTGCTCAACTCACCCTTGTGCAGGCCGGTCCCGGTCGCCAGGCACCCGGCGTCGGAAGCGCGGTCGAGGACGACCAGGCCGGCTCGGGTGTCACGGAAGGGGTACGTGCCGTCGAGGACGGCCGTGTAGGTGCCCGGCGCCTCGATCCTGCACGGGTCGGCCCCGTACCGGCACACGCTCAACCCGGCCGCGTCGTACACCCGGGCCACTCCGATCTCCCGGTTCTCGCTCACGGAGTGCACGGTGTACGGGCCCGCCGCGCCGGCGGTGAAGGTGAAGCACGGGTTGGTGGTGAAGTCCTCCTGCTCCAGGGGACCGTACGGGTGGACCGGGGCGGTGGTGCAGCCCTTCGGGTCGCTGAGCCGGCGCACCTTCACCGCGTACTCGGCGGGGAAGCCGTTCTCCGCGCGCGAGACGGTGGAGATCACCCGGTAGGGGCCGTCGCCGGGCAGGACGCAGCTGTCCTCGTTGTTGTCCGGGAAGGGCTCGCAGATCCGGGCGCCGGTCGCATCGGTGATCCAGGCGAGGGAGTCGCCGTACACCTTGGAGCCGTAGGTGAGCCGGACCCGGTCGCCGCGCTCGCCCTCGAAGGGCTGGCAGTCGACCTCGACCGGGCTCATGGTCGTACGGGTGACCTCCGGCTGCTCCCAACTCGTGCCGGCCGGGTCCGCGCAGCCCCGGGTCGAGCCGAGTGGCACGAAGGTGACCGACGTGTCCTCCTCCTCCCAGCCGGTGTTGACGACCTTCAGCGTGTAGGTGCCGGCCGTGGACACCGCGCACATGCCGTGAGTGGCGTACGCGTCTCCGTAGCAGTCCACTTCGCTGCCGTCGGCGGCGAGCAGTTGCCTGGTCACCGCGTTGCCGCCGCCGTCCAGCGCCGGTGCCAGATACAGGCCGGGTGTCTCGACGGTGACGGTATAACAGACACTCGAGTCGGGCGCGACGCGCGCCTGGCCGACGGCGCCGCCCGGGTCGCCGAACGGCGCGAGCGCGAGCGGCGCGCACTCCTCGTCGGCAGCGACGGCGGGGCTCGCCCCGGTCAAGGTCAGCAGTGAGGTGAACAGTGCGGTGAGAGCGGCGAACACGGCCGATAACACGGCCGCCCGCCCCCGTCTCGCAGGCAGACAGGAGTCATTGTCCGACATGGAATCCCCTCTGGATCAGTGGTCGTTGAGGCGATCGTCGCACAGAGGTACGACACGGCACTCGTGAGTATCCAGAGGTTGAAGAAGCCGCTGTCTGGTTGAACTGCTGCCCGGCTGGGTGACCCACGCGACTGAGTGGCGCCCGGCCTCCCGCCCCGACTCTCCGGGCTGGAATCCCGCAGGCCAGGGGCGGATCAACAAGGACAGGGCGAGGGAAGCCGAACTCGTCACCTTCTCGTCCGCCACCGCTTGTGGGGCGAGATCGGTCTGACTGAGTCCCGTCCGACGGCTGCGTCAGCGGGTTCGGGGAAGCCGGGCAGGCTCAGCTGCACGGGGGCCGGTTCGGCGCCGGTCGTGGCGGAATTAAGGAGCTCGGCAGGAGCGGCGACTGACCACATCCCGTCGTCGACGGTGTCGGCCGGGAGACCGCCGGAAATGGGCGGCCTCCCGGCCGTGCCGGTCAGACCTCCTTGCGCACCAGTCCGTCGTACGCCGCGTCGAGTCGGCTGGTGATCTGCTCGGCGCCGATGGTGTCGAGGCCCTTCTGGCCGGCCACGGCAGCCCTGGCGGCGGAGCGCGCGGTGTCGAACAGGGCCCACGAGTCGGCCGTGTAGTCGGCCTGTGCCGGGCTTCCGATCCCCTTCATGGCGGTGCGGATCGGTGTCGTGTCCACAGCGCCGTCGACGTCACCGGAGAGGGCTCCGAAGGCGTCGAGCACGATCTTTCCGGATCTGAGGACGAACTTCGCCGTGTGTGCGCGGTCGGGCAGGCCGCGGAGTGTGTACGTGGCGAGGCGCTTGTCGGTGGCGGCGGTCTTCGCGCCCTTCGCGACCAACCTGTCGTCGACGTAGACGTCGAGGACGGCGCTGCCGTCGTTGCCACCGATGACGTCGATGCCCGTGCCGGAGAACGGGACGGTGACGGTCGCGCCGGCGGTGGCGCCGGTCGAGGTCGACCGGTACCAGTTCATCGCGTCGCCGAGGGAGGCGTTCCGGCTCCAGGTGCCGGTGTAGGCGACCGAGCTGTCCATGTTGTCGGTCAGCGTGGTGGCGTACGGGGTGTATCCGGCGACCTTCTCGACCTTCAGGTTGTCGAACGCGGTCGTGTGGAAGTCGCTGCCGAGCTTGACTCGGCCCCCGGTCGCGGGCGTCGGGTCCTGGTACGTGGCGACGGCCTGTCCGTCGATGTATGCGGTGACGGTCGCGCCCTTGGCCTCGACGGCGAGGCGGTAGCCGTCGGCCGCAGTGACCGTCCCGGTTCGGATCGCCGTGCCGTACTCGTAGAAGGTCCACGTCCCGGCCCGGCCGATCCCGATGCTGTACGCGGCGTCGGTCGCGGACATGCCCTTCTGCTGGCGTACGCCCAGGGTGGCGAGTCCGCCGTCGGGGTCCGGGAAGGTGACGTCGACCGAGGCCCGGTAGTTCTCCCAACGGAAGTCGCCGACCGTGGTGTTGGGGGTGTTCCGGTTCCAGGCGCCGGTGCCCTTCATGGACTGGTCCAGGTGCTGGTACAGCACGTTGTTGCCGCTCGCGTCCTTCCCGACCTCCCACGCGCCGGTCTGGTCGACCAGGTAACGGGGCTGGTTGCCACGGGACTTCAGGTACGGCTGAGACACCGTGCGCGCGCCGTTGTCCGTGCCGACCCGGACCCGGTCCTCCTCCTCGTACCCGAAGTCATCGGCGTACAGGACGGTGTCGCGGGTGTCGTGCTTCTTGCCGGCCGCGTCGGTGTCGAGCACCGTCCGGGCCGTGGACCCGGGCAGGCGCTGTTTCGTCGCCTTGTCGCCGCTGCGGTCGAGCGTGGTGAAGGTGACGATCGAGCGCGGCTGGACCGTGTAGGTGTAGTAGCCGTCGCCGTCGGGGCGTATCTCGGCGGCGAGGTGCTTGAAGTTCGCGTCGTAGGCCTGGCCCGTGTCCGCCGCGCGCGTCTCCCACACCTCCATGGTGGGAACGCCGCCGAGGCGCATGTTCTCGGCCTTGATCCGATAAGTCTTCGTCTGGTCGCTGTCGTTGACGGCGATCGTGGAGAAGTCCTTCTTCCGCGGGTCGGCCAGTGTCATGTAACTGGGCGCGCCGTTCGAGCCGTCGACGTTCTCGGTGCCGCTCACGCCGCTGTAGCTCGCCTCGGGCACGGTGCGCCAGATGCCGGCGGTGTTGGTGTCGTTTTCCCAGCCCGTCTTCGCGAACTGGGTGAAGTGCTGCATCACATACACGGCGGCGTCGTAGTGGATGTTCCCCGACCACGGGTCGCGGGCGCTGACCAGCTCCTTGTGGCTGTACTGGGCGCCCTCGTAGAAGGCTCCGATCGCGGGCTGGAAGATGTAGTGCGTCCGTTTGGAGTTGGCGTAGCTCTTCACGGAGCGGTTGGCGAGGTCGAGGGCGCTCTGCACACCGCCGATCCCGGTGCTCACGCCGCTCGGGCCCTCGGTGTTGTTGACCCGGTGGTCCGTCCAGCCGAAGGATCCGACGCCCTCGCTGTACCAGACCTCCTTGTCCTGGCCGTACGCGTTGTCGCCGGTCGCCAGCTTCGTGTAGGGCCGGTAGGTGGCGCTGTCGGGAGTGCCGTCGAGCCGGTCGTCGGTGGTGTAGTGGTAGCCCACCGCGTCGACCATGCCGAAGAGTTCGGTGTCCGTGAGCAGGGCGGGACCGATGTTCTTCGTGGTGTTCTCGTCCGAGGCGGTGATCTTGATGTCGTGGTACGCCTTCGCGGCAACCTTCTGCTGACGCTCCGTCAGGCGGTAGCGCGGGTCGGCGAAGTCCGTGTCGTTCACCAGCGCGTTCTTGTACCACTTGAGGAAGGAGATGTCCGGTTTCCGGGTCTCGTTGGTGTCCGGATTCACGTAGTCGACCATGTACCCGTACTTCTCGTACGCGTCGAGGATCGTCTCCTTGTACCACTTGTACATCTCGTCGGAGCCGGTGCCCTTGTTCCACTCGGTCTGCACCCACTGGGGCATGACCCAGCGCAGGATCGAGACCTTGAGCTTCGGGTTGACCGTCTTGGCGTCGGCGGCCAGCTGGAAACCGGGGGAGCGGGACGCGTCGGCGATTTCGTCCGCGGTGCGCATGGTCGCCGGATCGGAACCGGTCGACGTGTTCGTGTCCGAACCCATCTCGACCTTGACGTGGTTGATCAGAGGGTGCTTGCCGCCGAACAGAACCCTGATGAGCTGCCAGTATCGCTCGGGGTGTTCCGCCTTGTAGTCCATCAGCAGATTGCTCGTGCTGTTGCAGCTGAGCAGGCCGAGGCCCTTGTAGGTCAGACCGTTCACGTTGTCGGCGCGTACGTCGTTCCCGTCGACCACGACCTGAACGGGATCGTCCGCGGGGTGAGCGGCGGGTGCGGTGATCGCGCTTGCCGCCAGTGCCATGGTGGTCGCCGCGGCGAGCGACGCCCAGCTGAGTCTTCGCTGCATACCCATTCGGGGGACCGTAGGTGGCAAGCGCTTTCTACGTCAATCCCCCTGCGTTACTTGGCGATTGACGGGTCCCCGGGTGCCTACACCTGCGGAAAACGCGTCCGCCACGAAGTCGCTCACGCGGGCCTGCTCCGTGACTGCCTCGCGCCAGCGCCGTTCCCACTCCTGCGCATCGCCGCCGCACGCCGCCCAAGGCCACCGGCAGGGAGGGCAGTTGCCGGGCCGCCTTACGGAGACTGTCCCGCTTCTCCTCCAGCTCGTGGCGGTGACGGCTGGGCTGACGTTGCCGTTCAGTTCGGGGGCGGTGGAGGGGCAGGTGAACCGGATCAAGATGCTGAAGCGGCAGATGTTCGGCCGGGCGGGTCTGGACCTCCTACGCAAGCGCGTCCTCCTGGCCGCGTGACCTCGGACCGTTGCCGACGCCAACGGTGACCCTCCGTCAGTCCAGCACCAACAGTGATCCAGAACCTGAAAAAAGGCCCACGGGCGGCGGGTCAGAAGCGGCCAGTCTGCGATCTCTGTGCGGTGCGGTCGCGCGGGGCCGGGATCGACACTGCTCCGGTGTGGGTGTGACCGGAGCATTGACGTGTGAAGAGGCCTGTGGTTCCTTCTTATACGTATTAGAGAACGGAGTTGCGGGTGAAATCCAGCGGGAGGCCGAGTCAGCGGGACATCGCGCGGGTCGCGGGTGTCTCGCAGGCCGCGGTGTCGATGGTGGTGAACGGCAAGGCGGACGAGAACGGTATCGCCGAGGCCACGCAGCGCACTGTGCGTGAGGCGATGCGGAGTCTCGGCTATGTGCCTGACGTCGCCGGGCGGGCGTTGCGCGGCGGGCGCAACGGTCTGATCGGCGTTCACACCTTCGAGCGCGTTTTTCCGGTCCGGCCCGACGACTACTACCACGAGTTCCTGGTCGGCATCGAAGAGGGAGCGGTGGAGGCCGGACAGGACCTGGTGCTGTTCGCCTCCACCCAGCGGCCCGACGGAACCCGCAGCATCTACGGAGAGGGGACCAACCGGCTCCGGCTGGCCGACGGAGCGGTCATCCTCGGTCTGGAGCGCAACGACGAGGAACTGCAGCGGCTCGCGGGAGAAGGCTTCCCCTTCGTTTTCATCGGCCGTCGCGATGTGGCCGGGGCAAATGTCTCGTACGTGGCCGCCGACTATGCCGCCGCTGTCGCCGAAGTGATCGACGTCGTCGCCTCACACGGGCACCGCAGTGTGGGCTATCTGGGCAGCGAGGTGCGCAGGGGGCCGCAGCAGGAGCGGCTCGACGCGTTCCGTACGTGCTCGCGACGTGCCGGCCTTGCCGGGATCGAGCCCGCTCTCATGACGGCGGACTCGGTCACGGGCGGGTGGCTGGCGGCCGTGCTGGAGTCCGGAGTGACGGCCCTGGTCGCCGAGAGCTACGAACTGGCGAACGCCCTTGCCAGGGCGGCTGCCGAGGTGGGATGCGTTGTTCCCGGGGATCTCACCGTGGTCTGCCTCGACCTCCTTCCCGCCTCGGCGCCCGCCGCCGGGTGGAGCCATACGGCCGTACCCCGGCGCGAGATGGGAGCCAGGGCAGTGGCGATCCTCATCGGCATGCTGAACGGGGAGCTGCCCCAAGGACACCGCGAAGGCGTCGCCTGCGAAGCACTGACCCGGGACACCATCGCCCCTCCGCGCACACGCTGAACGAAGCCCACGCTCGATGAACCGCACACTGAAGCAGCCGTACGCGGACTGACCCACCCACCGGGAGCCGTCACCCCCCCACGGTCGAGCCGATCCTTATACGAATTAGGTAGGGCCATGAGAGCGACAAGAAGCAGCAGTTGGCGCACACCGGCACCCCTGGCCACGACAGCGATAGCGGCGGCCCTCGCCCTGTCGGCCTGCGGTCTGGGCAGCGGGAACTCGGGGGGAGGTAACGCCGAGGACGGTACGAACTCGATCTCGGTCTGGTTTCCCGGTACCAACCAGACCGAAATCGATCTCGTCACCAAGACCATCGTGCCGCGGTTCGAGAAGGACACCGGCGCACAGGTCAAGGTCACCTTCCTCGACTGGCCTGACCTCTCCACCAAGCTGAACGCGGCCTTCGCCGCCGACACGGCTCCGGACGTCTTCGGGCACGGACCCGCCGCGGTTGCCGATTTCGTGAAGAACGACCGGCTGGAGCCGCTCACCGGCTATGTCGCCAAGGTGAGGACCAGCGATCGCGACGACCTGAGCGCGGCGCTGCCCGGCGGCCAGGTCAATGGCACCCAGTACCTCATCCCGCTGTCGATGCAGGGAAACCTCATCGCCTATCACGCCGACGAGTTCAAGAAGGCCGGGCTCGACCCTGACCAGCCTCCCGCCACCTGGGAAGGCGTCCAGGCCGCGGCGGAGAAGCTGACCAAGCGCAGTGACGGCAAGATCACCCACGCGGGGCTCCTGCTGCCCACTCATCCGATCGGACTGCAGCAGACCTTCGCGGGCCTGCTCGGTTCGGCCGGCGGCCGACAGATCAGCGAGGACGGCAGGAAGGCGGCCTTCGACTCTCCCGAAGGCGCCAAGGCCCTGAAGTACTTTGTCGGCACCTATCAGGGCAGTTCTGCCGTGGGTAATCAACTCGGTACCAACTACCAGGACGCGCCGGTCGCGCAGCAGCCGCTCGTCACCGGTGACGCGGCGATGGCCGTGCTGGCACCGCAGGTCGCCGAGCAGGTGGTCAAGGCCAACCCCGAACGTGACATCCGCGTGATGCCGGTTCCCCGTTTCGATGGCGCGGGCGACGGTGAGGCACTGGGCGGCGCAGGCCCGGGTCTGATGATCAACAAGGACAGTGCTCACAAGGCACTGGCCTGGAAATTCATCTCCTACATGATCTCGCCGGAAACCAGCACCGAGTACACCAAGGGCATCGGAGCCATCCCGGTCCGGGCCTCGGCTGCCACCAGCGACTACGTCAAGCAGAGCCCGGTCATCCAACAGTTCATGAAGGAGGCCACTCACTTCAAGCCCAATCCCAACGTCCCGGGCTGGACCCAGATACGCGACACCCTGGCGAAGTACCTGGAGCAGGCCCTCAACAAGAAGGCCACCCCCAAGGAGGCTCTGGACCAGGCAGCGGACGAGGTCAACACCATCCTCGACTCCACTAACTGACAGGCCTGGTGAACGATATGGCGCTTCTCGCCCAGAGCCCCACCAAGCCACAGAGAACGTCCCGTACCCCGGCCCCGCCGCGCCTGCGGCTGCCACACGTCCCCCGCCGGTGGGTCGGACTGCTCTTCGTCCTCCCCGCCGCGGTGTACCTGGTCTTCTTCCAACTGGTGCCGGTGCTCTATGGGTTGATCCTCAGCTTCACCGAATACAGCCCGCTCAGCCGATCGGGTCCCAAGCCGGTGGGACTGGACAACTACACACGCCTGCTGGACAGTCCCGACTTCGGCAAGGCGCTGCTCGTCACCGGCAAGTACGTCGCGATCGTGCTGCCGATCACCGTGGTGATCGCGCTGGGTCTCGCCCTGCTGGCCAAAACATCCTTCAGGGGCGTAGGCCTGTTCCGCTCCGCCCTGTACCTGCCGCACATCGTCTCCCTCACCGCGGTCAGCATGGTATGGCTGTGGATGTACTCCCGGCACGGGCTGTTCAACGAGGTGCTCGGCCTGCTCCATCTGACGGATCAGAGCTGGCTGCTCCAGGAGGACACCGCGCTGAGCGCCGCATCGGCGATGCGGGTGTGGAAGGCGCTCGGCAGCAACATGGTGCTGCTGCTGGCCGGGTTGCAGTCGATTCCCAAGGATCTGTACGAGGCCGCGCACATGGACGGCGCCGGCCGCTGGGCCACCTTCCGCTACGTCACTCTGCCCGGGCTGCGACCGATGCTGACCTATGTGGTCGCCATGGACATCGTCTTCCTCGCCCAGGGCTTCGCCGAGATCTTCGTCCTCACCAGGGGCGGACCGCTCGGCAGCACCACCACCGTCAACTACCTGATCTACACCGAGGCGTTCCAGTACAACCGCTTCGGCAGCGCCTCCGCGATGGCCTTCGTGCTCTTCGCCTTCATCATCGGAATCTCGTTCCTGGCCATACGTGGCCTCGCGGGGAGGCGTTCATGAGCGTCATCGGCTTACGGACGCGTCGTTCCGCCTCAGGCCGGCGCAGTGGATCAGTCGTCGCGCTGGCACTCGCCGCCCTGCTCGTCCTGATCCCGTTCCTGTGGATGATCAGCATCGCCTTCACACCGGAGAAGGACGCCTTCGGCTCCATACGACTGATCCCCGAGAACCCCACAACCGGCAACTTCACCACAGCCGTCGCCGATGCCGACCTGGGCCGGGCCCTGGTCAATTCCGCTCTGGTGACGATCGTGGCGGTGGTCACCAACTGCCTCGCGGCGGTGGCGGCCGGGTACGCCTTCGCGATGCTGCCCTTCCGCGGCAGCCAACCACTGTTCTACGTACTCATCTCCACCACCGCGATCCCTGTCTCGGTAACCCTGATTCCGCTGTTCCTCATGGCCAAGTCGATGCCGCTGGCCGGAGGAAACAACCTGCTCGGCGAGGGTGGCACCGGGCTGCTCGACAGCCTCGGCGGCGTGGCACTGCCCTATCTGGTCCTGCCCATGAACATCTTCCTGGCCCGTCAGTACTTCTCCACCGCGGACCCGCATCTCGCCGAAGCGGCCCGGGTCGACGGCGCGGGGGAGTGGCGCATCTTCTGGCGCATCTACTTCCCGCTCGGCCGGCCTCTGGTCGCGGTCATCGCCATTTTCTCCTTCACCGCCGTCTGGGACGACTTCCTGTGGCCGCTGGTCGTCACCACCTCGCAGGACACCCAGACCGTCCAGCTGGCCCTGGCGAGATTCCTGGCCGGCGGAAACGTCCAGTACGGCCCCCTGATGGCCGGCGCCGTCCTGGTCACCCTGCCCGTCATCGCCGTCTTCCTGTTCAACCAGCGCAGCTTCGTCGCGGGACTGACCGACGGCAGTGTCAAGGGCTGAACTGCCGAGCCTCGGCCCGAGCCTTCCGCCCAGCAGTCCGCATTGTCCGGCAACCATCCGTTCAGGAAAGGTCTCTGCATGCCCAAGGCTGAACTCACCGACCTCGTCGTCATCGGAGGCGGGCTCGGCGGTACGGCCGCGGCGCTCACCGCCGCCCGGCTCGGACAACGAGTCATCCTGGTCGAGGCGTCCGACTGGCTCGGTGGCCAGCTCACCACGCAGGCCGTGCCACCCGACGAGCACCAGTGGATCGAATCCGGCCTGACGTCACCCAGCTACCGCGAACTGCGCCGTCTGATCCGTGACCACTACCGGCGCAACTACCCGCTCACGCCCGAGGCCGCCCGTTGGGAACACCTCAACCCCGGCTTCGGCAACGTCTCCCGGCTGTGCCACGAGCCGCGCGTGGCCGCCCTCGTCATCCAGGAAATGCTCTCACCGCTCATCGCTTCCGGCCTGCTGACCGTGCTGACCGAGCACGAAGCCGTCGGAGCCCACCGCGATGGCGAAAGAATCACCGCGGTCCTCGTACGGAGCCTGCGCACGGGCAGCGAGAGAAGCCTGCACGCCCCGCTGATGGTGGACGCCACCGAGCTGGGAGACCTGCTGGAGCTGGCCCATGTACCGCACGTCATCGGAGCCGAGAGCGCCGCCGAAACCGGTGAGTTGCACGCTGCGGAAACGGCCGACCCGCTCGACCAGCAGGCGGTCAGCTGGTGCTGCGCACTGGAGTTCCGGCACGGCGAGGACCACACCATCGACCGGCCCGAGGGCTACGGACACTGGCGCGATACTGTCGACCCGCGCTGGCCGGCCCCTCAGCTGTCCTGGGACGATGTGATCCCCGACCTGCTGACCACCCGTACCCGCCCGCTCCTCACAGCCGCCGCGACGGACGCGGAACACAGCACAGACGAGGATCTGTGGCACTACCGGCGCATCCTCGCCCGTCGCAACCTCGACCCCGCGTTCCCGGGCGGTGAGATCACCCTCGTCAACTGGCCCCAGATCGACTACTGGGAGCTGCCCCTGCTCGGGGGCGACGACGCCACGCGCCGGAGCGCCCTGGAGGGCGCGCGCAGCCTCACCCTCTCCCTGGTGCACTGGATGCAGACCGAGGCACCGCGTCCCGACGGCGGTACGGGCTATCCGGAGCTGAAGCTGCGCGGGGATGTCACCGGAACCGAGGACGGCCTGGCCAAGGAGGTCTACGTCCGTGAAGCGCGCCGTGTCAAGGCGCTGTTCACGGTCACCGAAGCCCACATCGGCCGCGAGATGCGCGGCGCGGAAGCGGGCTCCGCACACTTCGCCGACTCGGTCGGCATTGGCTACTACCGCATCGACCTGCACCCCAGCACATCCGGGCGGACCTACGTCGACATCGACTGCTTCCCCTTCCAGATCCCGCTAGGGGCCCTGCTGCCGCAGGACACCACCAATCTGCTGGCAGCCAACAAGAACATCGGCACCACCCACATCACCAACGGCGCCTACCGGCTGCACCCTGTGGAGTGGTCGATCGGCGAAGCCGTGGGAGCCCTTTCGGCGTATTGCGCACAAGCCCGCACCGAGCCACATGCCGTCCACGCCAGCCCCGGCCTGCTCAGGGACTTCCAGCGGCTGCTCACCGAGCGGCTCGGCATCACCCTCGCCTGGCCAAAGGAGATCCGGGTGCCGAGGGCCAGGCACGATTCCATTCCGAAGGAGGTGCCTGCCCATGCACGGTGACCGCACGGCCGCCACGTATCTGCCCCTGGATGAGGACTGGACACTCACCGCTCAGCGGGGCTGGCGCGGCCACTTCCCCGACCCGGCGGACCTGACCGACTGGCACTGGACCACCCAGCTCAACGAGGCCCGCCGGGGCACCATCGTGTGGCAGCTCAACGACTGCTGGCCCGCCGTCTCCTGGGCGGTAGACGGTCATGGCCGACGCAAGCCTGTCTGGCACGCACTGCGCCGGGACTGCGCGGACCGACTGGTCACCGTACAACCGGGTACCGACGGCACACCTGCGTTGGCCCTGGTGAACGACAGCGGCCAACCGTGGGACGGCGCCCTTCGCATGCGGCGTGGCGCCTTCGGCGGTGAGGTCCTGGCCACTCGGTGGGCCGAGGCCAAGCTCGCCGCCCGCGAGACGGCGACGGTCGCACTGGATCCCGCACAGGCCGACCCCCCCGACGCAACGAACCGAACTCCTCGTCGTCGACGACCCGTCGGGCGCGCTCGGAGTGCACCCACATCACCACTTCTTCGCAGAGGACATCGAACTGGCCTTGCCCACTGCCGAGTTCACCGCAACCCTGTCCCGCTCGGCCGACGGCTACGAACTCGTCGTCGAGGCTCGCACTCTGCTGCGGACCTCACCCTGCACTGGACCGGTTGGACGCCGAGGCCACCGCCGATACCGGCCTGGTCACCGTACTGCCGGGCGGCCAGGCCCGCCTCTCCGTCACCACGGCGCGCACTGAGCGCGGACGACCTTCTCGCATATCCCGTACTCACGACTGCCAATCATCTGCTCAACAGAAGGTGAGGACACCCATGCCCAAGAGATCACGGGCCAGGACACGCAGAGACGTGCTGCTGACCTTCGGTGCGCTGGCTTCGGGCGCGCTGAGCGGAATCGCTCTGCCGACGCGAGCGAATGCTGCCGTTGACGTCGGCGACATTCCCGTCGGCAGGATTCCGCCCGCCGGCTGGAAAGACACCCAGTGGCAGGACCCCGGTGGCTGGACCACCATTGACGTCACTCAGCGCGGACTGCCCGCGAACAGCAGCGGCATCGACGCCGCGGCCAAGGTCAGGGAGATACTTGTCGCCACCTCCGGCCGCCGCATTCTGTACTTCCCGCCCGGGAGGTACCACTTCACCTCTCCGCTCACGATCACGAACGGCGGAGTCATCCTCCGCGGCGCCGGGATCACCCAGACCCGGTTCCTCATCGACGCACCCGGGGCGAGCAACGCCGAGATCAAATTCAGTGGCGCCTATGCCGGCAGCCCGGTCGATGTCATCGGCTCGCCCGCCTCGGGTGCCCAGGCGATCACCGTGGCAAGCACCGTCGGGCTGAAGGCAGGCGACTGCATCGAGCTGTACCAGTCGGCCGGGCGCCTGGCCTGGGGCTACCCCATCGAGACACAGATCGTCCGCATCGCCTCCGTCAGCGGCAACACCCTCACCCTGGACATGAAGATCGGCCTGAACTATCCGGCCTCCGAACTCCCCAAGATCCGCAGGATCGCCGTGCTCCACAACAACGGCGTCGAGCAACTCCGCATCGAGCGGGTCAACCAGCCAACCCTGGAGAACGTCAACAACCTCAACTTCCACTACGTGGCCGATTCTTTCGTCCGCAACATCGAGTCGATCAAGTCCGGCCGCAGCCACATCAACCTCAACTGGTGCAAGGACATGGTCGTCGAGCGCAACTTCGTCCACGACGCCTTCGTCAAGGACACCGGGGGCTACGCCTACGGCATTGCGGTCAACGGTGCCTGCACGGGCGTCCGCGTGAGCGACAACAAACTCTGGGACCTGCGGCACAACATCCTGCTCCAGATGGGCGCCAACCACTGCGTGATCAGCTACAACTCCGTGGAAAACCCGTTCCGTTCCTACAACGACATCGCGCTGCACGCCACATACGCCTACATGAACCTCTTCGAGGGCAACCGCTTCCACGAGGGCTACGCCGACAACTCCAAGGAAGGCCAAGGCGATCTCAACGCCACCGGTCCGGGCAACACCTGGTTCCGCAACTACGCCAATAACCAGATCGGCTGCATCAACGGGGAGACCGTCCGGCAGAACCTCATCGGCAACAAGCTCAGTCTGATCCGGCTGTCCGGTTCCGATCACTACCATGGGGCCAACCTTGAAGGCACCACGCTCAAGTGGGGTTCGCTAAGTCCGAGTTCAGCCATTCCCGCCTCCCTGTACACCACAAGCAAGCCCGCGTTCCTCGGAAGCGTTTCCTGGCCCGTCTACGGACCAGGTGTCCTCGACTGGGGTGCCGCGAACACGCTCCCGGCAACGGTTCGGGCGAAACCCTGATCCTGTGTGTTGAACTTCGAACACCCCGCCCGCAGCACCCCGGACGGTTTCGACACGATCGACCTCGCCTTGGACCCCGTCCGGGGAACTGTGCGAACTCAAGGGGGAGAGCCCTGAAACAGCCCCGTCGAGTCCCGGTACCCGAGAGCCGTACGTCGGCCGGTGCCAGATGCTCCCGGGCAGAGGCCCGGCCGCTCCCACGGCCACACTGGGCGGGTGGCCGAGTGTGTCAGCGCCAGGGTTCGCCCCAGTCGACACCTTCGCGCAACTCTCGCTTGAGCAGCTTCCCGCCGGCGTTGCGTGGCAGCGGTTCACGACGGACCGAGACGTACTGCGGCACCTTGTAGTCGGCGATCCGCTCGGCCACCCCGCTGATCACTGCCGCGACATCGAAGTCGTCACCGGCTGGGACTATCACCGCGCCGACCTTCTCGCCCATCACCTCGTCCGGCACTCCGATCACGGCGGCATCGAGTACGCCGGGGGTTTCGATGAGCGCCGCCTCGACCTCGACGCTGGAGACGTTCTCCCCTCCGCGGTTGATCAGGTCCTTGACCCGGTCCACGATGCGCAATCGTCCGGCTGGGTCGACCGTGACCACGTCCCCGGTACGAAACCAGCCGTCGACAAGCGCGGGAGTGACCGCGTCCCAGTAGCCCGTGAGCACATTCGGGCCACGGACCAGCAGTTCGCCGTGGTCCGGTCCGTCGATCTGGTCCAGCGCGAGGTCGACGACCGGCACCGGGAATCCGATCGAGTCGGCGTGCTCGGCGGCGTCGTGGTCGGGCAGTACGCTGATCAGCGAGGCGGTCTCGGTCATTCCGAAGCCGTTGAAAACCCGCGCCGAGGTGAACGTCTGCCGCAGGGCCTTCACCAGGCCGACCGCGATGGGTGCACCGCCGTATCCGATCAGCGTCACACCGCTCACGTCGGTGGGGTGCTCGGCGAGCCGTCGCAGCAGCAGGTTATAGACGGCGGGTACCGTCACCACGAAGGAGATCCGCTCCTCTGCCAGGGTCGCCAGCGCCTTGTCCAGGTTCAGCTCCGGGAGGATCACCGACGTCCCTCCCAGGTAGGCGGCCGTGAGTAGCTGGGAGTTGCAGCCTGTCACGTGGAACAGGGGGACCGAGATCAGCGTGCGCAGCCCGGCCCCGCCTTCGATGCCAAGTGTCCGCGTCATCGTCTCGGCGTTGCTGAGGAAGGCCCGGTGGGTCGTCGGCACTCCCTTGGGGTGGCCGGTCGTTCCGGATGTGTAGAAGATCGCGGCCACATCGTCGGTGGTCGCCCCGCCCTGCGCGAACGGTTCCCCATCGGGCAGGGCGGTGCCGAAGCCGAGCACGACGTGGGCGCCCGAGTCGGCGACGACGTAAGCGACCTCCTGCTCGGAGAACCGGGTGTTGATCGCCACCGGAATGGCGCCGGCCAGGATCGAGCCCCAGAATCCCAGGACCCATTCCACTCCGGCGGGCTGGCGCAGGGCGACCCGGTCTCCCGGCTTCACGCCTGCGGCGACCAGCCCACCGGCCACCCGAGAGGCACGCTCCAGCAGCGTCACATGGTCCAGCCGTGGTCCGTCGACTTCGACCACGGCCTCTACCCGCGGGGTGCGCGCAGCATGGGAGGTGATCACGTCCACCAAGGTCGCCGGCAGATCGTCGTACGTCCGCAGGCCGCTATCGTCCCGGTGGGTACCCTCAAGCCCGAACGGATTCTCGGCGGTCCTGTGCAGTTCTCGGATCGGGCTCATCAGACCGACCTTTCTGACAGATGGCGGAACAGGTAGTGAACCACCACGGTGGCGATCTGCGCCTCGCTGTCCCTCTGCATCCGGAGGGTGAGCAGGACGTCGTCGTGGATGTGAGTGTGGTGCCAGTTCGGGAGCAGTTGTTCGCGGGTGCCTGGTGGCGGCCGGTCGATGCGGCAGGTCGCGTCGTGCGCTGGATGAACTGGTCGGCGGGTTCCGCACCGACGAGCGTGGTGACAGTGGCGATGCGTTGGTCTGCGGCGGGAAGATGTCGGCATCGAAACGGCCCATTGCCCAGGGTGGGAGTCGCCGTCGACGAGCCGGCGGAGGTAATTCCAGGTCCGTCGTGGCGCCGCTGTGGCCGATGACCGACCCGCCTGGGGCGACAGCGCCGCGGTTGAAGTACTCCCGGACGATGAGCCGACATGTCGGTCATCGCTTCGTCGCCGCTGAGGAGGATGCCCGGGGCGTGGTCCTTGACGTCCCCTGCTCGTTGATCGCGATGACTCGCCGGATGTCGCGGCCGGGGCCGAGGTCGGTGGGGTCGACGATCGGGTCCACCCCAACGGCCTCGAGCGACGTCAGCCGGGCGAACGCATCGTCGACGCGGGCCTGCCGGCCCCACGGCTCGGGAGAGTTACGCTCGATCTCCTCGCCGCGAATGAAGACGTGCCCGTGCATCAGCGTCACGCCCAGTGCGTCGGCCTTCACCGGGCCAGGCACGGTCTTGATCGCCACCATCCCTGTTTCCTCCGGGGCCCGAACCGGCGTTTGTGCAGACGTGATGGTTCAGTTCCCGACCTGGTGTCCGACGAAGGGGACGGTGCCCCAATGGATCAGCTCAGAGAGACACTTGATTCAGCGAAGTGTCGCGCGAGGTGTTCGGCTACGACGGAGGTCTGCTCCACGGCGACCGAGTGGCCGGCGCCCTCGACGGTCACCTCGGTGCCGCCGGTGGCGGCGGCGATGTTCACACCCGAAATCGGCTGAGGGTAGGCGTGGTCCTCGCTGCCGGCGATGGCCAGTACAGGCACCTGGCAGCCGGCGAGCTCCTCGACGATGCGGGAGCGGTGGATGACACCGTAGGCGCTGTCGCCGATCGTGGGCCCCAGTCGCGCCATGAACTCTCGCCAGGATGCGCACAGTTCGGACCGCGTCGCGAGGCTGGTGTCACCGAACATGATGTGCATCAGCGTGTCGACGACCTGCTCCGCTCCGTGGTCGGTCAAGTGGTCGGCCAGTGGAGCGAACTGGGCCAGTTGGTGTTCCTCCTCCGCCGACGCGCCGAGCGTGGTGACCGACAGCAGGAGGTCAGGACGGCGCGCGGCCAGCCGGAGGGCGATGAACCCGCCCAGCGAATTGCCCACGAAGTGGCACTTTCCCAGTCCGAGGTGCTCGATCAACGCCGCGGCGTCCTCGGTGAGGGTGTCCATGTCCAGTTCCCCGCGTGCGGCGGGGGCGCTGCCGCCCTGGTTGCGGTGGTCGTAGGCGATGACCCGGAAACCCTCATGCGTGAACCGGGCCAGGTGGTCGTCGAACATACTGTGGTCGAAGAACAGAGAGTGACTGAATACGATCGGGGTACCTTCACGGGGGCCCTCGTCGACGTAGGCGAGTGTCGTGCCGTTCACGGCGGCGCTGCGCATGAGACCTCCTGGTGTGCGGCGCGGATCGCTACACTGCCCTGACCGTAGGCGCGTGCTTGGTGTTTGTTCCCCCTGATTCGCGCACCGCACGCACGGAAACGCGCACCCCGGGCGGAGCTGTCATGTCGCTTGCCGAAACATATTTCGTGGAGAAGACGGACACCGCCGTGCTGTCGGCGGGCGAGCCTGCGGACTTCTGGGCCGAGCACGTCTGCCGCAACCATGGGACCCTGACCTTCCGCTTCGCCGCTCCGGCCACGTTCCGGGGTGGCACGATCCTGCAGCGCCACGGCGGGCACCAGCTGATCGACTTCTGGTCCGACGGCATCGTCTACGCGCGGTCACACAAGGACGTGCGCAGCGATGGCGACGAGAGTGTGCGGCTGCTCGTGCCGGCTGCCGGCACGCTGCACCTGAGCCAGGACGGAGTCAGCAGGCGGATCAGGCCAGGACAGGCCGGGTTGGTGACGAAGGCCCGTCCGTTCGATCTCGCGCACAGTGGGCGGGCGCGGGCGTGGGTGATGAACCTGCCCGCCGGCGCTCTCCCTCAGGACGAGGGCACCGACTGCGTGCTGCTCGATTTCGGACAAGGCCTGGGGTCTGTGGTCGGCAACATGATCGCCCAACTCGGGGCGCAGCGCCGGGCGGTGGACGCGACCGTGTTCACCTCGGTGTACGACACCATCATCGAGTTGCTCGCACTGTGCCTGCGTCCTCGGCCCGAGCTGCCGGACACCCTGGCAGCCGTGGACGCCGCCGTCCGTGACTACGTCCGCCGGCACGCCGCCGACCCCGAACTGGACCCGGCCGCGATCGCGCGGGCCCTTGGCTGGTCGCTTCGACAAGTCCAGCTCGCCCTCCAGCGCAGCGGCACGTCGCCGGCCGGGCTGCTGCGCGCAACGCGGCTCGACATGGCGCGCCGACTGCTCCGTGAGGCTCCCGCCGACCGAACGATCGTTGACATCGCACACGCAAGCGGCTTCCGCTCGTTGAGTGCCTTCGGAGCATCTTTCAAGGCACGGTTCGGGGTGACCCCGCAGGACGCCCGAGGGCGATGAGCAGAGGGCGGCGTGAGCAGTGCCTCGCCAACGACCTGTTCTACTACGCCGTGCAGCTGGGGCCGCAGAGCCCGCCGCTGGACACCCATGTGCCTTTCGCGTTGAGCCAGAAGAGGCCGGACGGACCCGCGTACTTCCTCTTCGCGGACCGTGATACGGGTCCGGCCGGCCTGGTGCAGGTGCTGGAGGAGTGCGGCGCGCTGCTGGTCGCCATGGTGCGTACGACGCCGCCCCGGGTCCGGGCTTCTTCGGCTTCCGACGCGGCTTGGTCATCGCAACAACCCCGAGGGTGAGGTGTTGCAACCACCTCTGGAACCCAAGTCGCTCCGGGTGGAGCGCAGAACGTCGCCCTAGCCACCCACAGGTAGACGTCGGGTGTCGCGGGGTCCGACTCGAAGAGCTGGACCCCGGCTCGGGCGATGTCGTACACGTTCCGGTGTCTGAGTTCTGCACCCTTGGGCTGTCCGGTGGTCCCGGACGTGTAGAGGACGACCGCAGTGTCGTCGTCGGCGCGCTCGACCGTCTCGAACGTCTCTGGCTGCCCGGCGACAGCGGCAGCATTAGATCTGGTCCGGGGTGACGCCGTCCACAGATGCGCCGCTGCCGATGAGGACGAAGTGCGCGGCCCGATCGGCGACCTGAAGGGCCGACATGCCTCGCGTCCGATCGGGAGCTCTGGACTGCCTTCGAAGGCGAAGTACGCCGTTGCGTCGGAGTCGTTGAGGTGGTGGGCGGTCTCACGCGCCTTGAGGAGGACGTTCAACGGCACGACTACCGCGCCGGCCTTGAGGATCCCGAAGTAGATCGTCGTGAACTGTGGGATGTTCGTGCAGGACAGGGCGACCTTCTCGCCAGGGCGAACGCCGCGCTCGATCAGCAGGTTCGCCACCCGGTTCGACGCCGCGTCGAGCTCCGCGTAGGAGATCCGATCGCCACCGAAGACGATCGCCGTGCGCGCCGGGTATCCTGACGCGGTGCGGGTCAGTGGGCCGGACACGTTCGGGGGCGAACTCGTCATCAGTGGCCCCTGGTCTGTGCGTAGTCGGGGCACCGCGTTGTCCCTGGCATCAGGTGGTCAGGAAGTCCTCGCCCTCACGCGCGTCGAGGCGTCCGAGGATGCTCTGGACGGTGCGATCCCGCGCCAGGCCGGAGTCCATCCCGGGTGCGATGATGCCGCGGACCTTCGAGACCACGGTCCATCTGCGCGGACGAAACAGCTGCACATCGCGGCGACACAGGCCCTCGACGATGGCTTGCGCCGCTTGCTCGGGGCTGATGCGCTTGCGCAGGAACCTCGGTTGGGTGTCGAGCAGCGCCTGGGCTACTGGATCCTCGTCGAGACCCTGCCGGGTCATGTCTGTGTTGATCACCGCGAAGTACGCAGTCGTGACGCTGACGCCATGAGCGGCGAGCTCGACCCGCAGTCCACGGCCAAGCTGCTCGACCGCTGCCTTGCTCATCGCGTACGGGATGGCGCCGGCCCCGTTGACGAACGCGAACACCGACGAGATCAGTACGAGCCGACCACGGTTCTCGATGAGGCCCGGAAGCGCAGCACGGACCGTGTTGAGCGCACCCCCGACGTTCACGTCGAAGAGTCGGTCGACCACCGAAGTCGAAGACGCCCGGAGGGTCACGCCCCGCCCGAGTACACCTGCGTTCGCGATCACGATGTCCAGGCGGCCGGCGTCCCTGACGACGGTCTCGACCGCTCGGGTCATGTCGCCGAGGTCGGTCACATCGCCGACCAGGTAGGTGACCCGCTCGTCGATCGCCTCGTCCTCAGCCGGGCGGTGCAGATCGATCACGAAGACCCGAGCACCAGCGGCGGTCAGGGACCGCACGGTCGCAGCGCCCAGGCCCCGGCCGCCGCCGGTGACGAGGGCGACTTTTCCGTTTATCGAGCAGTCGGACCTGTCAGTCATCGAGGAACTCCAGAACCTGGGGGACGAACTCCCGGTGGTGCTGGAACACGCCGCCGTGCCCGGAGTTCGGATAGATCTTCAGCCGGGCGTTCGGGATCCGGCGGACCATGTCGGCCGAGTTGCTGCTCGCGACCATGAGGTCGTGATCACCGTTGGCGACGAAGACCGGCTGGGTGAGCACCGACAGGTCGTCGGGTTCGTGCAATCCGGCCGCGCGGATGGCCTTCAGCTGCGCGCGTCGAGCCTGCAGAGAGATTTTTTCGTCGCGATTCTGAGTGCGCTCTTTGAGTCGGGTGAGGTAGTCCTTCGCGGCCCGCTTGCCCTCGGCGTCGCGCGGGAAGAACAGGAACGTCCTGGCGTCTTTCAGGGTGAGCGCGGACTTGACGTACGCCCTGACGGCGACCTTGTTGATCTCCTTGATGCCGCCGCCTCCGCGAGGACCGGTCCCGGCCAGAATGATCCGGCGCACGAGCTCGGGTGCCTGCAGGGCCACCATCTGTGCGACTCCGCCGCCGAGCGAGAACCCGAGGAGATCGACCTTCTCGAGTCCCATCGCACGGATGAAGGCGACGGCGTCGCGGCCCATCTCCTCGACGTCGGGCGGCACGGATCCTCCGGACGCGCCGACCCCGCGGTTGTCGAACGTGATCACGCGGTGTCGGCGAGCTATGCCGTCGATGATCCTCGGGTCCCAGTCGTCAAGGACAGCCATCAGGTGGTGCAGGAACACCACCGGAACACCACCGGTCGGACCGAGTTCGCGGTACGCGAACGGCACCCCGCCCACGTCGATCGTGCGGGTGGGTACGTCGATCCACTTCATGCTCTTTGTCATCTTCATCTGACCTCACCGGATACGGCGCGAGGACCGCGGCCCCGGACAGTTATATTACGATTGGTCTTCTTACGAACGTAAGATATACACACCGGAATGGGGTGGCGGCAAGGGCTCTGCACCCGTGAGTGGGAGTTGCACCGAAGGCTCCGGTCCGACCAGCCGTCGCGAGGACGTCTCGATCTTGCGCTCTCTTCGTTCGTCAGTTCGCTGGCGCGGCGCGCGGTGATACTCGCCCGAGTCGCGACCGGGCAGACGAACTCACCCGGCGCGAGTCGACACGATCTCGAGCGGACCCATGCATGAGACGCCGACGGTACGTGCACCTGGCACTCCGCGTTTGGCATGCTCACTGAGCCGAAGCCCAGTACTTGTCACCGGTGAAGCCGGATGAGCTGGCCGACAGGGCGGGGCGAGGCGGCCTCGTTGGCACCAACCAGGCATTCGGCTTGTCACAGATGCTCATTCGGCGGCCCTTCTGTCACCAGTACCGAGGGTCGAGAGTCCGTCCGGCTGCCCGGCTTGGTCGCCGCCGTCCACCACGCCGTCGCCCTGCCCGTCATCGCCGCGGGCGGAATTGCCACCGCCGCCGACGTGACGGCCGTGCTGCGCGCTGGCGCGGTGGCTGCCATGGTCGGCACCGCTCTGCTGCGCACCCAGGGGAGCGGAACCGACCGGGGCCTGGACGAACAGGCGGGGCGCTACGGCTGGAGCGTCCATCCCCCCTTCGGCAGTCGGCTCGTGGTTGCCCCTTGCGTGATCAGCGACGAGCCTCCATCATCAGGAATCCTGATAATTTAAGTCTGTAGCGATGGGGTCCAGTCATGTCATTCAGGCCCAGAATCCAGGCCAGAGGGGTTCAGCTGCTGCTCGGCCGAATGATGAGCCGCGTGCACAAGGATCTGCGGTTCACCGACATCCCGAAGCGCACGGAATCCATCCAGGTGGAGACCGGCTCCGGCCCGGTGACGTGCACCGTCTACCGCCCGTCGGCCGCTGCCGCAGCCCCTGCCCCTGTGTACGTCAACTTCCACGGCGGCGGGTTCGTGATCACCCGCCCCCAGCAGGACGACCACATCTGCCGCTACATAGCCGCCACGGCCGGCTGCGTGGTGATCAACGTGGACTACGCTGTCGCCCCGCAGCGGCCGTACCCCGTACCTGTCACCCAGGCGTACGACGTCACCGCCTGGGTGGCCGAGAACGGCACCGCCAACAACTGGGACGGTTCGCGAATCGCCGTGGGCGGACACAGCGCTGGGGCCAACCTGACCGCCGCGGTCTGCCGCACCGCTCGGGACCGCGGCACCTTCACGCCCCGCCTCCAGATCATCGACTCGGCACCGCTCGACCTGCTCGCCGACCCGGCCACCAAGCAGTCACCCATCGTCAAGCCCCTGCTTACCCCTCAGCTCATGCGGGTCTTTACCGCCGCCTACGTCCCTGATCCCGCCGACCTCGTCCATCCGCTGGTGTCGCCCGGACTGGCCGACGACCTCGCCGGGCTGCCGCCCGCCTTGGTCATCACCGCGGAGAACGACCGCCTGCGCGACGAGGGCGATGCGTACGCCAAGGCCCTGGAAGCTGCCGGAGTTCCGGTCACCCACCGTTGCTTCGAGGGTGTCGACCACTACTTCACCCACACCGGCCCGGTACCGGCCGGGAAGGAAGCCATCGAACTGATGGCCACCAGCCTGCGCACGGCACTCACCGCCTGACCGCTTACAGGGGCCGACAGTCCTTGTGACAACACGCTGCCTTGGTGACACCTATCGTGCTTCGGCTCACTCACCCCGGTGGAGTACGAACTTCGCACCCACCAATAGCCTGAAACCAGGCAACTCGACTCCGGTCAACTCGGGACAGTCCGAGATCTCTACCGAACCTCGGCGGTTCAGTTCTTCATGATCCGCGAGTCGGGGTCGGTGAGGCTGCCATTGGACAGGGTGGCGGTGATATGAGTCTCGCGCGGCTGGGCCAGACCGTCGCGGCTGTCGGGCCATGGGCTCAGGGGTGCCAGGCGTTGAGGAGTTCGGCCCGGTCGGTGTCGGTGAACTCGGTCAGGCCGTGCTCGGTGAGCACTTCGTCGAGCCTCATCCGGTGCAGTTCGTCCAGCGACCGCCAAGGCACTTCCGCCGTGCAGGGGTGTCAGAGTTGCTGGTTGGCGATGCCGATGTACTGCCCGAGGCGGTACTCGAAGTCGATGCCGGCCTGCTCGACGACGGCCTGCGTGCCGGCGGCGCGGGCGAGGAAGCCGGGGAGGGTGAGGGAGTGGGCGAACTCACCGTAGGCGGCGACCAGATCCGCGTCCGGAGGCAGGGACGCCCGGTTGATCTGGGCTTTGGCCGAGGCAAGTGAGGTGCGGTCGAAGGACGCCAGCCGGCCGACGATCGTGTCGACGAAAGCGTCGAGTTCGCTGTCGGGGAGAGCACGGGTGATCCAGCCCCAGCGTTCGGCGATGTCGGCGTCGTAGTCGTCGCTGGTGAGGATGGCTTCGAGGGCGCGGTCGCGTCCGATGGCGCGTGGGAGGCGTTCAGTGCCGCCACCGCCGGGCAGCAGTCCGCTGCCGACCTCCGGCTGCCCGAAGATCGCTTTCTCCTGGCTGGCGTACCGCAGATCGAGAGCGAGGGCGAGTTCGTTACCGCCGCCGCGGGTGCGTCCGCGGATGGCCGCGATGGTGATGTAGGGCGCTTTGGAAAGCGTTAGGACCAGACTCGTCCATGCCGGCACTGCGTTCTCGTCCTCGGGGGCGGGGAAGTCGGCGGCGGCGGCCAGGTCGAAGTGGTTGTAGAAGAAGTCAGGGGTGACGCTGTCGAACACCACGACCTGGATGTCCGGGTCGGTGGCCAGTTCCTCGACGATCTGGATGAGACGCAGGACGGTTTCGCCCACGATGAGGTTGACGGGCGGGTTGGAGAATGTGATCTTCGCGACCTGGGGTGAGGTGCGCTCGTAGTGGATGGTGCTTTGCTCGCTCATGGTCTGGCTCCGGATGTGTGTGAGGGGTATTGGTTGGCGACGGGGCGTGGAGTGGGGTGGGGGGCCTGGGGTGGTTGGGTTGTCGGGCAGGTCTGGCGGTCTTGCGTCCGGCCGTTGCTGTTCACTCTTGGTGGTGGGGGAGGATGTTGCCGTTTTTGACGTAGGTGAGGGTGGCGGTGACGTCGTAGGCGTGGATCGCGGAGACCAGTGGTGTGAGTTGGTTGGACAGGTCGTGGATTGTGTTGCTGGTGAAGAAGGTGTCTCGTGCTTTGGTGTCGGTGAAGCCGAGGATGAGGGAGGCGTGGAAGTGCTGGTCGTGGGGGTTGTCGTGGGCGACGTTCGGGGTGTCCCAGAGTTTTTCGATCCAGGGCAGGAATGTCTGGGTGCGTAGTTCTTTCAGTGCTCCGGTGCCGGCGAGTGCGGGGGCGAGTTGTTTCTTGATGAGCTTGCGGAGGTCGCCTGCGGCGGCTTCGTCTCTGCGGCGGAGGTAGACCAGGGCGCGGGCGCCGACCTTCTCGTCCGGGCCTGCGACGTGGTACCAGCGGGATGAGTTGGGCGGGCCGGCGTAGAGCAGGGTGCGGTGGAACACGTTGATTTCGTCTTGGTGGGCCAGATTCGTCTGTTTGCGTCCCTGTGTGGGTGCGAGTGCTGATCGGAAGGTGACTTCCGCGATGCCGTCGATCTTGCGGTCGGTGGGGATAGAGGTCTGCACTCCGGTGGTGGTCGGCCATCGGCCGGGGTTGTGCTCGGCGAGGTGGATCTGGCGGTATTCCTCCAGGCCGGGGGTGGCGGAGATGATTCCTGAGTGGGGGCCTTTCCAGTAGTCCATGCCGGTCTGGCGGGGCTGGTCGGTGCGCATCCACAACAGGATCGAGGAGGTGAAGTGCTTGTGCATGTCCAGTTGCGGGGCGGCCGATGGCATGTTCATGGTGTTGCCCTTCTCTTCCTGGTCAGGCGGTGGTTATCGGGTCCTGGTCAGGCGGTGGTTATCGGGCGAGGAACTCGAGTGCGGCCGGGGCGAACTGCTGGTGGTACTGGAAGATGCCGCCGTGGCCGGAGTCGGGGTAGATGATCAGCTCGCTGTTGTTGATGCGTCGGTGCAGGTCTTCGGAGAGGTTTGAGGGGACCATGCGGTCGTTGTCGCCGTTGGCGATCAGGGTGGGGTGGGTGATCTTCGACAGGTCGTCGGGGGTGGAGAGTCCCCATTTCTTGATTGCTTTGAGCTGGGTCTGGAATGCTTTGATCTTGATCTTCGCGTCGCGGTCGGTGGTGCGTTCCTGGAGTCGGTTGACGAAGGCGCGCGCGGCGGTTTTGCCGGTGGTGTTGCGGTTGAAGAACAGGAATTCCTTGGGGTCTGAGCGGGTGAGGGTGGCGCGCAGGGTGTCCAGGTATGTGGTGGCGATGACCTTTTCGATGTCCTTGCCGCCCTTGGGGCCGGTGCCGGTGAGGACGAGTTTGCGGACGAGTTCGGGGTGTTTGACGACCAGGGCCTGGGCGACGAAGCCGCCGAGGGAGAAGGAGAAGATGTCGGTCTTGTTGAAGCCGAGTGCGGAGATGAAGGCGTAGGCGTCGTCGGCCATGGCTTCGACGTTGTCGGGGACCTGGCCGGTGGAGGCTCCGATGCCGCGGTTGTCGAAGGTGATGACGTGACGGTGCTTGGCGATGGGGTCGATGATGCGTGGGTCCCAGTTGTCCAGGGTTGCGGCGAGGTGGACGAAGAAGATGACGGGGATGTCGCCCTTGGGGCCCAGCTCGCGGTAGGCGTAGGTGACACCGTTGGTGGTGATGGTGCGGGTCGGGGCCTTGGCGTAGGAGGTGATGAGGGGTTCGTTCGGGGTGGTGTTGGTGTTCATGGTGGCTTTTCCTTGTGTGTTTGGTGCCGGTGCGGTGTGGGTCGTCCGTCGTGGTCGTGGCGGGGTCAGTAGTTGCCGGTGATGACATGCTTTGCCGCGGACGCCACCATGGGACAGGGAGTGTGCGCTCGCCCTTCCGAGCCCGGCACGCGACGGTCACGAGCGCCATCACCGGGAGGGCACTCATTGACTTACGGTCGTAATGTTATCGGAGTGACCGAGAGGCCGCAAGAGAGATCCGAGGTGAGTGGGCTCGTGTGGCGGCCTACCGGTCGAACACGGGGCACGCCGTCAGCCGTGAACGTCACCGCGAAGAGCGGGGCGCAGCGCGTAGGGCGGCGAGCGCGCCGCGCCGACGATGACGAACACTTGACGATCACCCGGAAGACCATCACTGCTCTCGCGGACCGCCTCCCGGCCCACACCGCCGCGCCCGACCTGCCCGAGCACCCGGACTACCCCCGCATCCTCGCCGTCTTCAACGGCGCCACCAACCTCCTCCGGGCCCGTGATGTCTGCGAAGCCCTCGACCGCGAACTGCTGCCGAAGAACATCGAGGGCACCCGCGCCAAGCTGAAACACCTCGTCAGACTCGACGTCCTCACCGAGGCCGACGCCGGCAGCTTCTCCAGGGGGGCAGTAGTCGCCCGAAACCCGCGACCAGCGCCCTGTCTCAACGTCACCGACAAACGGACATAACGCGCGAACAGCCCACCGAGTGGGCGGAGAAGACGGCCCTGGGCGGACTGCGGCTGATGGGCGAGGACGGGATCCTGCCCGAGCTGGCCCGGCAGCTGATGGAGGCGGCGCTGGGGGTCGAGATGGACCTGCACCTGGCCGGGTCACCGGGTCGAGCCCAGGGTCTTTGGGGCAGGCGAGGTGGGCGCGCCTTCGCCGGGCGGGGCCCCGTTGTGGCTCTGGTGCTGTGTGGGACCCCGCCGGACTCAGATCAACTCAGTGCCCTGTGTACTCGAAGATGTAGAGCCCGAAGTCACGGTCGGAGGCCGCGACGTACTCCTTCCCGAATGAGTTGAAGGTCTGGACGCCCCAGAAGTTGTTGCCGCCCTCGTCGATGAAGCGGCCGACCTCCACCAGCTTGTCGTTCTTGATCTTCGTGACCCGGAATCCGCCCGCGTAGTAGGCGAAGTACGCCAGGTCGGGCCGGACGCCGGAGGTCGCCACCTCATGGACCGACAGGTCGCCGGAGCCGGAGGCGTACGCGGGGTCCTGGCTCTCCGGAATGGCGTAGGTGTCCAGCTCGGTCATCTTCCCGCCCTTGTTGCGGTAGAGGTGCGCGTAGCCCCAGCCGTCGAAGTAGGAGGAGAAGGTGAGCCGGTCGCCCTTGGTGCCGATGTCCACCGGCAGGGTGGCGGGGTCGGTACCGGCGAGGCAGTCCTCGTTGCTGTAGGGCTGGTCGAAGGCAGCGAAGCCCTGGCCGCGGGGGGCGACGCCGAATGTCGGCAGGGTGCCCTCGACGGTCATGCCGCTCTGTGCGTCGCAGGCGTCCGAGCCGGTGCGGTTGAACACGAGTACGGCGTCGTAGCCGCCCGCCGCCTCGATGTTGGCGGCCTTCTCGGTGAACGTGCAGACACCGCGCTCCACGACGGCGATGTCCACGGCGGCCGGGTCGCCCGCGGGCACGGCGGGGCTGTCGTCGCAGCCCAGGCCGACGTACACGGTGTCGCCGGTGATGGCCTTGCCCGCCTCCAGCGGGATGCCCTGGCCGGCGGTGACGGCGGTATTGTCATCGAGGTTGCGGGCCTTCAGTGCGTACGGGCCGAAGTCCTCGTCGGCGCCGATGACATACCGGTCACCGAGAGTGAACTCGGCTTGGTGGCCGTTGCCTTCCGGCGCCACGTCACGCCCGTTCGCCGTGCCCTCGGGATCGGGGTCGGTGAAGTCGGTGTCGCCGATGTACTTGAGGTTCTTCGGGTCGGTCGCGTCCAGGGCGACGTAGCCCGCGTCCCAGTAGGAGGCGAGCAGAACCTGGCGGCCGCGGATGTTCTTGACGACCATGTCGTGCAGGAAGACCTCGGTCAGGTTGTCCGGAGCTGCCTGGAGGATTTGCGGGAATGTCTCGTCGAGGTCGTACTCGGCGATGAGTTGCGGCTTCGTCGGATCCGTGATGTCCATGATGTCGACGTCCGTGCCCTCTTCGTTGTCGACGATCACGGCGTACGCCTTGCGGCCCGCGTCCCACGCGAACACGCTGTGGATCTGGCGGGCGGTCTCCGTCGTCTCGCCGCCCAGAGTGAAGTCGCCGACGCCCTCGGCCAGTGCCTTCGGCTTGGTGGGGTTGCTGACGTCGTAGATGTTCATGCCGCCGGAGCCGGTCTCGCCGCAGATCTCGTTGTTGCTGACGAGCACGTCACCGTTGAAGGTCGGGGTGGAGAGGTGCACCGTCTGGATGCCCTCGCCGGGAGCGCTGCCCGCCGGGGCCGGGATGAAGCCGACTTCCTTGGGCTTGCTGGGCTTTCGGATGTCGACGACGTGCACGCCGGTGTTGTCGCAGCCGACGCCGCCCCAGGAGGCGAGATAGGCGTAGCCCTTGTAGACGCCGACGTCGGCGATCTTTCCCTCGACGACGTTGCTCAGCTTGAGTTTGCTGACCAGCCGGACGTTCTTCTGAGTGGCCGGCAGATGTCCTTCGCTGCCGCCGTGTTGGTCGTGGCCGTGTGTGGCCGCCGCGTTGTCGATGGCGCCGTCGGTTGCCGAGACGCCGTCGTGTGCCTGTGCGGAACCGGCGAGGGCGGTCGTGGCGAGGAGCATCGCCGCGAGCACGCCCACGCCGGTCTGTCTGTGGGTCTTGCGCATGCTTGACCTCCACTCGTGCGGCCGGGGTGACCGGCCCAAAACGAGGTGATGCCGGCCACCAACTGACCGGCATTGCGAAGGTACTTAGTAGGGTGATCAACCGTAAGGTCTTTAACACGATTGTATTTTGCGGGACTTGGGCTGAGCTTGGTACGCGTGGGAGTCGCCGATCGGGTGATGGGCGGCAGGTCTCTTGCGGGCCGGCAAGATCTCCTGCGGGCCGGCATGACGAACGCCGAGACGCAGTCCGCATTCGCCTCCTGTCCCAAGCCGTCGGGGAATACTGTTGGAGCGTATGGACCAGCTGGATCAGGCTGAGGCCGAGCAGGCGTCGCCGGGGTATCGCGACGGCAAGGACGCAGTCCTCGAGCGTCTCCACCGTATCGAGGGTCAAGTCCGAGGCTTGCGGCGCCTGGCGGAGGACGACCAGTACCGTATCGACGTCCTCACTCAGGTCGCGGCCACCACCAAGGCCCTCCAGGCGGTGGCGATGCGACTGCTGGAAGATCACCTCGGGCACTGTTTCCAACACGCCGTTGCCGCCGGGCGAGACGAGGCACAGGACAAGGTCGCGGAGGCTACGCGGCGCCATCGCCCGACTGCTGCGCACCTGAGATTTGCCCTTCGCCTGGGTGGGCTGTGGGCCGTCTCGGTGTGAAAGCACAGCAGAGACGGTGCGCGGAGAAGCTGTAGAGCCGGGCAAGGTCCGCGGACTGACCGCCGCGCTCAGGAACGCGCACGCATCCGCAGCGAGAAGGCTCCCGTCGGCGTGGGCGCCAAGTGGTGACCGGCGTGAACAGGCAAGTGGCGGACCGTCCCGGTCAGCAGCAGGGGTGACTTGAGGTGGCGGGGGCGTGGGAAAGGGGGAGTGCGCCGGTCTCGTGCCTCCGAGTCACGGTGATCCCTGAACCGGAGGGCGCGTGCGCCTCCTGGTCGGCACCACCCTCGGGGCCGCCCCGTCGATGCGCCGAACTCCGGGCGGCGGAACGACTCTCCGGCCTGGTCGGGCAGATGGCGATACTCCTCACTCGGCCGACCGGGCGTACCCCTTGGTGGGATGCCGCGGAAAGCAGTCGACGGTCGGGAACCGACCCGCGGGGCGCGACTGTCCGTTAACCTGTTTAGTAGGTCTGTTGATGGGGGCGGGCCGCCACGGCTGCATCGGCGTGAGCACCGCTGACGTCAAGTGGTTCTACGACCAGGTCCACTTCGGCGACCCGGTCAACCGTCGTCAAGTCGTCGACACCGTGGCCATCAACAACGGCTACGACGACTGGAACGTCGACTGGGCCACCTGGCAGAAGGGCAGCGCCCTGAAGTAACCACACAAGCCGCGCTCACGGGCGTCGGAGGTCACGTCCCCAGTTCGCCTTCGCCCGTGCGCGCACCCTCCGGCAAGAGAGATGACGATGTCTGCCCTCCTGCTCCTGCGCGCCGTGCCGTACGTGAACGACTACGCCCGGCCCGCCTCTCCTGGCTGGCGGGACACGGACTGGGCGGCCCGGGAAAGGGACTTCTCCCTGCACGGCCGCCGCGTCCGCTACGTCGACCACGGATCGGGTGGGGACACATTCGTCCTCGTCCACGGCATGGGCGGGCGCTGGCAGTACTGGCTGGAGAACGTCCCCGACCTCGCCCGCAGGGGCCGTGTGATCGCCCTCGACCTGCCGGGCTTCGGCCGTTCCCAGTCACCGAGGTCGGGTTACTCGCTTGACGGCTTCGCCGATGCCGCGGCCGCGCTGTGCCGTGAACTGGAGCTGAAGCGCGTGGTGTTCGTGGGGCACTCGCTCGGCGGGCCCATCGCCATCCGCTTCGCCGTGCGGCACCGGAACTCGTGCGGGCGATCGTCTCTGTGGCGGGCGCCATCGACTTGTTCAGCGATGTACTGAGCGTCCGTCGTCTGCCGAAGGCCGTCTGGACGTCACCCCTCACGGTGCCCTCCACTCTCTTCGAGGTCCTCACCGCGGGCCTCCCCGCGCCCGCCCCGCTGAGCCGCCGCATCGCGGACAGGCCATGGCTGCGGTGGCTCGTCCTCTGGCCCTACCTGAGGTATCCCGATCGGGTCCTGCCCGACACGGCGGCCCTGCTGACCGACGGCGCGGGTGCTCGCGGTGTCCTGCCCACGGCCGGGGCCGTGGCGGGTGCGGACGCGTTCGAGGGGATCGAGAAGGTACGGTGCCCGATCCTCGTGGTGAACGCGGACCGTGATCCGATCTCGCCCCTCTCACGGCTGGACGGCTTCGCCCGTGCCACCGCCCCGCTGGAGACCGTCGTCATCGAACGCACCGGTCACATGCCGATGCTGGAGCGCCCGGACGCGTTCAACGCGGAGGTGGGGCGTTTCCTGGACACTCTCGGGGACTGCTGAGTCAACGATCCCGAGCAGCGGGTTCAACATCGAGGTGCCCGGCCTTATCGAGCTGTGCGCCTTAGCAACGTGGCATGAACGTGCCCTACTTGAAGGACCGCAGCCGCGGGCTGTTGGTGACGACGAAGGCCGACCTGCTAGTGCCCTTAGTATGTTTCGGGACCGGAAGGTATTCAGGAGTTCCGGTGGGTTTCCGTGCCACGGTCCGGCCGACGGCTGATTCCGGTGGTCAGTTGCGCCGGTGGGAGCGAGCCGCGCGGCGCAACCAGGGGCACAGCGGACAGGATTGTCGTTGACGGTTCGTACCGGGCCGCGGTGGCAGCCGTCCGTCCCGTGCCGTGTGTCTGCTCGATGCCGGTACGTCGGGCAGGTCTTCGTGAGACTTCGCCCGGAACCCTGCCGGCCGGCGAGCCCGCTCACTGCCCTGGGGTTCCGGGAGCCCTTGAACGTCGCGTACCGGAACCAGCGGTCTTCGGCGTGCAGCCCGATGCTGCCCCGCTCGATGCCGTCGGAGACGGGCGAGCGCCGTCCGGTGTCCTTGTCACAGCTGTCCTTGTCGCAGCGCCAAGGCGTCCAGCTCTCGGAGCCGGTGAACCTCGTGCCCGACGGCGGCACTGAAGGGCATCGTCGGCGCCTCGGTCCGACGTCCTCAACTCCGGTACGCCCGCCGCCCCGCGCGGGATTCTTAACACTCTCCTGCACCCGGCTTTGGCTGCTGCTGCCGGTCGTCTCCCTAGGGTCGTTGACGCGAACGCGCCTTCGCCGCGTACGAGTTGCTCGCCTTGTTCCCCCTCGGAGTGCCAGAGATGGTCGATCACGCCACTGCCCACGCAGCCCCTCCCGGATCCCCTCGGAAGTCCCGCGTACGCCCGAACAAATGGTGGATGCTCGCAGCCGTGTCGGTGGCGACGTTCATGCTGCTGCTCGACGTCACGGTCGTGAACGTGGCACTGCCGGACATCCAGCAGTCGCTGGACTCCAACTTCTTCGACCTCCAGTGGGTCATCGACGCCTATGCCCTCACCCTCGCCGTCTTCCTGCTCGCCGCCGGCACCCTCGCCGACCAGCTCGGCCGCAGGCGCGTCTTCGTTGTCGGTCTTGCCGTATTCACCATCGCGTCGCTGTTGTGCGGCCTTGCCACCAGCCCCTTGACACTGAATCTCGCGCGAGGTGTGGAGGGGATCGGTGGTGCGGTGATGTACGCCGTCGCGCCCGCGCTGATCGCCAACGACTTCCACGGCAAGCAGCGCGCCGTCGCCTTCGGCATCTCCGGCGGGGTCACCGGTCTGGCAGTCGCCATCGGGCCGCTGCTGGGAGGAGCGCTCACCGCGGTCAGCTGGCGGTGGATCTTCCTGCTGAACGTGCCGATCGGCATCCTCGTCGCCATCGTCATGCTTACTCGGGTCGCCGAGTCCCGGGACCCGGTGCGCCGGCGCACCGACTGGCCCGGTCTCGCCGTCTTCTCCATCGCGCTCACCATGCTCGTCTTCGCGCTCATCCGGGGTGAGGCGCAGGGGTGGACCGATCCGCTCATCCTGGGGCTGTTCGCCGGTGCGGGTGTGCTGCTGCCCGTCTTCGTGCTGATTGAGCGGAAGCGGCGCGACCCGATGCTCGACCTCGGTCTGTTCCGCATCCGGTCCTTCAACGGCCTCGCGATCGCGACCGTCGCGGCCAACGCGGCGCTGATGACGGCGATCCTGTTCCAGGTGCTGTACATGCAGTACGTCCTGGGCTTCTCCGCGTACGGCACCGGATTGCGCTATCTCCCGCTCACCCTCGCCGTGTTCGTCGCCGCAGCCGTATCGGGCACCATGGCCGACCGCATCCCCGCCAGGCTGCTCGTCGGCATCGGCTGCGTTGCCCTCGGCCTGGGCATGCTGGCCGCCGACAGCGTCACGGCCGGCTCGCCCTGGACCGATCTCCTTCCGGGCATGCTGCTCGCGGGCTTCGGGATGGGCGTCTTCAACCCCGTACGGGCGGCTGCAGCCGTCGCGCTGGTGCCGGTGTCGAAGGCGGGGATGTCCTCCGGCATGAGCGAGACCTTCCAGCAGGGCGGCGTCGCCCTCGGCATCGCGGCGCTCGGTTCGGTGGCGCACAGCAGGATGACGGAGGACTTTTCGGCCGCCGTGACCGCCTCCGGTCAGTTCTCCGGCGACACCGCGGACCGGCTCGCGGAGATGGTGTCCGCGGGTCGGCTGACCGAGGTGGCGGGGACGGTACCTGCCGAGCAGCGCGCGCTGGTGGCCGCGACGGCCAACGACGCGTTCGTCGCGGGCCTCGACCTCGTCATGCGCGTCGGCGGCATCGTCGCGATCGTGGGCGGAGTGCTCGGCTTCGCCCTCATGCGGCAGCGCGACTTCCCCAAGGAACCCCCGGCGCCGGACCCCGACCAGCCCGCCGTACAAGCGCCCGCGCACTGAGCCGGAGCCCGCCGACCGGACCGGCGTACGGCACGCGCGCCGAAGCCGGAACACACAAGGCTGAGCGGGCGGAGCGCCCCCTGAGCCCACCGGACCACGACCAGACGACCAGAGAGGTCTCCCGCCATGAGTCGCTTCCTCTTCTACACCGCCCCCGGCAGCGGTCACCTGTACCCGCTGATCCCCACACTCCACGAACTGCGGCGCCGCGGCCACGAGGCGGTCGTCTGCGCCGAGGAGCCGCTGCTGGAGACGCTGCGGCAACAGGGCTTCACAGCGCTCCCCATAGCACCCGAGATCGAGCAGCGTGAAGACGACACCTGGAAGGCCCGCACTCCCATCGGTGCGCTGCGCCGCTCGGTGGCGATGTACGTCGACCGGGCGCGGCACGAGGTCACCGACATGCAGGCCGTCATCGCGGAGGTACGGCCGGACGCCATAGCCCTGGACAACAACTGCTGGGGCGCGGCAGCCGTCGCTGCGGCCTCCGGCCTGCCGTGGGCACAACTGGCCACCTTCCTACTGCCGTTGACCACCCGGGACGCGCCGCCCTTCGGGCTGGGGCTGAAGCCCGCGGCCGGGTGGCCGGGCCGGTTGCGCGACGAGGTGCTGCGGCAGGGCGCCATCCCGCTGTTCGACATCGCCCTCCCGCCGGTGAACCGGCTGCGCCGCAGCCTGGGACTGCCGAAGGTGAAGCATGTGCCGGACCTGTACATGACGGCGCCGCTGGTCCTGTCGTACACCGCGGAGCCGCTGGAGTATCCGCGTACCCAACTCCCGCCGTCCGTGCGCATGGTCGGCCCCAGCAGCTGGGACCCGGCCCAGGACGAGGACGAGCCGGAGTGGCTGGCCAAGATCGAGCGGCCGGTCGTCCTGGTGACCGTCTCCACAGTGTTCCAGGACGACGCCAAGCTCATCCAGACGGCTCTCGACGCGCTGGCGGACGAGCCGTACGACGTCGTCCTCACCACGGCGTCGATCGATCCCGGAAGTTTCCGCGCCCCGGCCAACGCCCACCTGCTCCGGTTCGTTCCGCACAGCCTGGTGCTGCGGAAGGCCGCCGCCGTGGTGTGTCACGGCGGCATGGGGATCACCCAGAAGTCACTGCTGGCTGGGGTGCCCGTGTGCATCGTGCCCTTCGGGCGGGACCAGTTGGAGGTCGCCCGCCGGGTCGAGCTCGCCGGTGCCGGGACGCGTCTGCTCGCCGGACGGCTGAACGCCGCCCGGCTGCGTCAGGCGGTGCGCGAGGCAGTGGCGAAGAAGCCGGAGGCGGAGCGTGTGGCGGGCCGGCTGCGTGGTGCGGGCGGGGCAGACGCGGCGGCCACCGAACTGGAGAACCTGCTGGCGGCGGGTGCCGCGGTCAATCCTGGCACTCCTGGGCAGCGGCGGTGAAATGAGGGCTGTTGGACGAGCGGCCGTCGGGGTCCGGTCCGGCCTCGGTGCCGCGCGACAGCAGCGAGGTCGGCACGAGCCTGGGCAGCACCGTGCGTGCGACCAGGCCGTGGGGCTGGGCGTCCTCAAGCTCCAGCCGGGCGTCGCCGGCGGCCAACAGGGCGGTGGCGATGGCGAGTCCGAGGCCGGACCCTTTTCGGCCGGCGGGCTGGCGGCCCTGCCAGAACCGGTCGGTCGCCCGGTGCTTGACGGTGTCCGGCATCCCCGGACCCTCGTCCTGGACCTCCACGTAGACCCACGTGTCGTCGGAGCGGGTGCGTAGGGTGATCCGCCCGCCGGGTGGAGAGAAGCTGATGGCGTTGTCCAGCAGGACGTCCAGGACCTGGTCCAGGGCACCGGGCAGGCAGTTCGCGGCGGCTCGTCGGCCGTGGACCGCGATGGTGACGTCGGCGCTCACCGCCTGGTCGCTCCATGCCTGGGCGCGGGCCTCCATCACGGAGCGGACCTCGACCGTGGTGGTGCCGGAGTGCCCCGCCGATGCGTCGGCCAGCGTCAGGAGTTCGTCGAGGATGCGGCTGAGCCGGTCCGCTTCCGCGATGGCCACCTGGAGGCTTTCCCGGCCCGAAGCCGGAACCACGGTCTCCAGGGCCTCCACCCGCACGCGCAGCGCGGTCAGCGGGTTCCGCATCTGGTGCGAGGCGTCGGCGACGAAGCCGCGGTGTGCCTCCAGGACCGACACCAGGCGGTCCGTCATCCCGTTGACCGCGTCCGCCAGTTCGCGCAGTTCCACCGGGCCACGGTCGGACGGCGCCCGCACCGAGTACTCGCCCCGGGAGATCTTCCGAACGGCTGCCTGCAGCTGATGGGCGGGGCCGAGGCACCATCGAACCAGAGGGATGCCGACGAGGGCGGACGCGACCAGGCCGGCCAGCCCGACCACCAGAAGAAGCAGAGCGTCCGTCGCCACCTGGGAACGCAGGGACCCGGTGGGGGTGATGGTGGCCACCGCTCCGACCGCCACTCCGTGCTGGAGGACCGGCTCCGCCACGAACAGCGGCCGTGCGCTGATGTTGAACGCGTAGTCCAGCGGCACGCTGCTCTCGCCCGCCAGGGCTTTGTCCAGGACGGCCTTCCACTCCGGGTCTGGTCCACCCGGGTCCCGGACTTCGTGCCGTACAACAGCCGTCCTCGGGCATCGAACAGCAGCACCGTCGCGTTGCGCTCCCGGCCCGTTCCACGGGTGGAACCGCAACGGTCTGTGGCGATGGCGTACGACGACCACCGTGCTGCACGCCGAGCCGTTCCGGACGCTCGCCTTCGAGGTGAAGTCGTTCGGCAGGCCGGTGTCCGCATGGCGCTACGACATCGTTCCCACCGAACGCGGAAGCCGGGTCACCGAGAGCACGCGCGATCTGCGCAGTAGGGCGATGTGCCTGCTCTCCGTGGCGGTCACCGGTGTCGTCGACCGTGACGCGCGCAATCGGCGAAACATCGATCTCACCTTGATGCGGCTCAAGGCGATGGCGGAAAAGCCGGCGTGACCAGCAATGCCGGTTACTTGGCGTGTTACCGCAGGCGGCGGGGGTTGGGGAGCGAGTCTGTAAGGGCTGCAGGCCGGACGCGACCGGCCCGCCCGGAAGGCGCTTCGGCCGAGTGCTCCCGGCCGGAGCCCGCGTATTCGTCGCCGAGGCGACGGGCATCCGGGTGTGAACCCCCGTCGGATTGTCGATGATTGTCGATGTATCGGCAAAACTGACCCCCGCCTATAGGCTCGGACAATCTGTCACCTACAAGCCCATGGGGGTCTCGTGACACAACGTCCGCTCGCCGGAACATTCAGAGGGTTACGCCGTATCGCGGCCCTCACCGTACTCGCCCTGACCGTCCCACTGACGGCCACCACCGCCGAGGCGCACAGCGGCGTGGAGGCCGCCCCGGGCAATCCCGTCATCGCCTGGAACATCCACGCCCAGACCGCCATCTACGACACCGCCAAGCAGTCGCCCACCACCAGCACCCGCAGCTTCGCCATCGTGCAGGGCGCCGTGTACGACGCGGTCAACGCCGTCGCCGGCCGTCCGTACGAGTCCCTGGTCAGCGCGCCCCGCAGCCGCCCCGGGGACTCCACCGCCGCGGCGGTGGCCGCGGCCGCCCACGACACGCTGCTGTGGCTCTTCCCCGGGCAGGCCGAGTCGCTGAACGCCCGGTACGACGAGGCGCTGGCCGCGATCCCCGACGGCCGCGCCGAGGACGGCGGGGTGGCCGTCGGCAAGGCCGCCGCCGCGGCGATGACCGAGAGCCGCCGTGACGACGGCTTCGACCCCACCGCGCCCTGGACCGTCGGCACCGAGCCGGGCGAATACCGGCTCACCCCGCCCGGCTACGTCAACGTCGGCGCCTGGGTGCCGAACCTGAAGCCGTTCGTCGTCCCCGACGCCGGCGCCTACCGGGTCAAGCCCCCGCCGGCCCTGACCGGCGCCGCCTGGGCCCGCGACCTGAACGAGGTCAAGAGCCTCGGTGCGGCCACCAGCACTGTCCGCACCGAGGACCAGACCGAGGCGGCGATCTGGTGGGACGACCCCCGGATGGTCGAATGGTCGATCACCCGGCAACTCGCCGGCGCGCACCGCCTCAGCAGCCTCCGGACGGCCCGGCTGCTCGCCATGGTGTACGTGGCCTCCGCCGACACCCTGGTCGCCTGCTACAAGGCCAAGGCGCACTGGAACTTCTGGCGCCCGGTGACGGCCATTCCGCTCGCCGGCACCGACGGCAACGCGGCCACCGATCCCGACCCGGACTGGACGCCGCTGCGGGTCACCGCCCCGTCGCCGGAGTACCCGTCGGGCCACGCCTGCTTCACCACGGCGGTCATGACGGCCCTGGGGTCGTTCTTCGGCCGTGACGACCTCACGTTCGCCGCGTACAGCCCCGCCTCCGGCACGACCCGCCACTACGACAGCCTTCAGGCGGCGACAGCCGAACTCCTGGAGGCGCGAATCTGGGCCGGCGTGCATTACCGCTTCGCCTCCGAGCACGGGCACCGGCTCGGGCTGGCGGTCACCCACGACGTCCTGAACCGCGCCTTCCAGCGGCGCTGACGCGGCCGTCCCTTCCACCACCGCCGGGAGGACAGCTCGGGACAGCACCGACTCCGGCGCCCTGGCCCGTCACCTCGAAGCCGACAGATACCGCTTATGGCCGGTCCGTCGTCGTATCCGGTCATGCTGCCTGGTTGTTGCGGGCAGGGTGCGACGCTGAGCGTCCAACGGAGTTCCTCGTGCAACAGAAGGATCTTGGTCGATCTCCTGTCTGTGGGGAACTCCGTTGCCGCGTGGGGCTTTCGCCGGACAGCCTTCCAAATCGGGGCAGAGTTCACAGAGCTAGAGATCTTCAATGGCTGAGGTTACGCGGAGAGGATCGATGGCGGGGCCGGCGACGTTCCCTCGCGCACGGAACGGTTGTCGGCCACACTGTGCCGGTGGAATACGTCGGCCGCGTGCCCTGTCCGCCCCTCGACCGGTTCGTCGACGACATCTACTGCCTGACCGGGGTGCCGCGCCACCGCCGGATGAACATCCCGCCGATGCCGTCGGCGCACCTGTTCCTCAACCTGGGTGGGCCCGTCCGCCTGTGGGACTCCGACCCTGTGGTGCCGTCGGCTGTGTTGACCGATGGGTGGTTCATGGGCGTATGGACCAGGCGTTTCCTCGTCGAGTACCCCGCACGGGTGCGGCTCGTCGGGGTGCACTTCAAGCCGTGGGGGATGTCGCCGTTCGCCGACATGCCGGCGAGTGAGCTGCGGGACCGATGGGTGCCGGTCGACGCCGTCTGGCAACGGTCGGTGGATCGGATACGCAACCAGGTCGGCGACATCGCGTCGGCGACCGAGACCCTTCGGGTGCTGGAAGCGGAGCTGCTGTCGCGGCTTGCCGAGGCGCCGTCGCGCGGTCTCGACCTGGTCCTGCACGCAGGCGGGCGTTTGGAGACGTCCAACGGCACGGTCCCGATCGGTTCGCTGACCGCGGGCGCCGGGGTGAGTGGCAACCACCTGGCCGCGCAGTTCAAGGCTCATGTCGGGGTCACCCCGAAGCGGGTGGCGCGGATCTACCGCTTCGCGCGGCTGATCCTGTCCGTGGACGCCCTGCGTCCGGTCGACTGGTCGGAGCTCGCGCACGCGGCGGGCTACTTCGACCGGGCCCATTTCAGCAGGGAGTTCAAAGACTTCACCGGCCACACCCCGACGGAGTACCTGGCTCTGCGGCGCCGATTCCCCGCCGAGCAGGGGTTCCCGCCGGACGCAGGTCCGATGCCCGCTGATTGATTTTTTACATGCCCGGTCGCCTCCCGGGGCGACAAGATCGGGGGTGCACACGCAGAGAGAGTCGAGGAGGACCCGTGGGCACAGTGATCATGCACAACGTGGTGTCGGTGGACGGCTTCATCGCCGACGCCAACGACGAGGTCGGGCCACTCCACGAGTGGTACTTCAGCGGGAACACCGCGATCACCGAAGGCGGCGACCAGCAGTACGACCATTCCAACGTCGGAAGCGGCTTCAAGGTCTCACGTGCATCGGCGGAGTACGTCCGGCCGATGTGGGAGTCGATCGGCACGATCGTGATGGGCCGCCACTTCTTCGACCTGATGAACGGCTGGGAAGGCAACCAGCCCGCCGGCGACCACGTGGTGGTGGTGTCCCATCGACCCAAGCCCGAGGGCTGGCACCCCGAGGCGTCGTTCCACTTCGTCGACGGCGTGACGGCTGCGATCGACAAGGCCCAGGAGCTCGCCGGGGAGCGAGTCGTCGCTGTGAGCGCCGGCGAGGTGGGCGGCCAGATCCTCGCGGCCGGCCTCGTGGACGAAGTGGCCATGGACGTGGTGCCGGTGGTCTTTGGGTCGGGCAAACGCTACTTCGGCAGCATCCACGGCCAGCATCTGCTGGAGGATCCCCACGTGGTCATCCAGGGCGACCGGGTGCTGCACCTCAGGTTCAAGGTACGCCGCTAGAGATCTTCAATGGCTTAGGTTACGGAGGTGTGAGGTCCAGGCCGGTCTTGGTGAGGAAGCCCTCGATGAGGTTCGTGCGGTACTGCATCCGTTTGAGGCGGGTCTTCACCAGGGCGTTCAGCTGGTCGATGCCGTGCTTGGCGAGGTTCGCCAGTGACCGTTTGAGGTGGGACCACACCGCCTCGACCGGGTTGAGTTCGGGCGCGTATGGCGGGAGCTGGTGGACGGTGAGCCAGTCCCGGTTCGCGACCAGCTGTCGCATCGCGCGGCTGACATGGGTGTTCAAGTCCCAGACCAGCACAATCGGGCCGCCGAGTTGCTGGTGGGCGGCGTCCAGCAGCCGCACGTAGTCGGTCTCGGTGAAGCCCTTGCGGCGAGGCCGGCGTTGCCGGCGCGGTCCGCGGTCGACGAGGGTGCGGTAGATCAGTCGCGGTCGGCGGCCGGGCTTGGTGGCGATCAGCGCGGCCAGCGAGATGCGTTTGGTGCCGGCCGCGGTCACCGCCACGATCGGGGTGTGGCCGCGGCGGCCCCAGGTGCGGCCCTTCGGCGGCCTCAGTCCCTGGCCGGACTAATCCCGCGTCAGCCGTCACCAGCCCCAGAACCCTGGCCGTTAAAGATCTCTAGAGCCCTTACAGACTCGCTCCCCAACCCCCGCCACCTGCGGTAACACGCTAAGTAACCGGCATTGGCGTGACCAGGCCAGAGCCCTGCACCGGTTCACCTCCTTCTTGCGAGGATGCCTTGGCGTTCACGCCTCGGGGAATCGCATCCCTGTGTTGCGGCGCGGAGCGTTCATGTGGCTGCCGGCGGAGCCGGGTGATGCCCACGCGATTCATGAGGGGGAGGATGCAAGTCCTGTGGCTCCCTTGCTTGGGCTTTCAACTAGGCCTCAGGGCAGGTGCAACCCCGGGCATACACGTCCTGCTACCTATTTGCCGTTCGTCTGTGCTGCTGCTGCACCACGGATGCATAGCGTGTGGTTCGTCGCAGCGGCGGAGGAGATCCCCTCTTCATCGCCCCGGCGTCCAGAGAATCCTGCGATCTTGATCTACACGACGTGAGGACTCGCGGATATGACATTCCTGGAACACGAACGCACAGTCCTCGAAGACCTCATTCCGGGTCTTGACCGGACTCTGGGCTCCTCCCCCTTGCAGACATGGGAGACGCCCGGGAACCCGGGGATCGAGGAATTCCGCAAGGCCGGTGGGCCCGCCCTGCTGGTACCCGCCGAACACGGAGGTAGGGGAGCCGACCTGCTGACCGCGGTGCGCGTACAGCGTGCTGTGGGGTCGCGGTCGCCCTCACTGGCGGTCGCCACCACCATGCACCACTTCTCCACGGCTTCCCTGGTGGAGACCGCCGCGCACGGCAACGGCATGGAATGGCTGCTCCTGGCGGCGATCGCCCAGGACAACCTGCTCCTGGCCTCCGGATTCGCGGAGGGCCGCACCGGTCAGGGCATCCTCGATCCCGCGATCAGCGCGCGGGCGGAAGGGGACAAGGTCTGGCTGACAGGCTCGAAGAAGCCGTGCAGCCTCGCCTGGTCCATGAACCTGCTCACCACCTCCGTCGCCCTCCCGGACGATGACGGCACACCGCGGCTGGCTGTCGCGGTCGTCCCGGCCGACGCCCCCGGACTGGAAAGGCGGCCTTTCTGGAAGAGCCCCGTACTCGCGGGGGCGGAGAGCGACGAGGTGGTGCTGTCCGACGTCGAGGTTCCCGCCGACCTGCTCGTCCGCACCGACGTCACCGCCGACGGCGAGCTCGACCGCATCAACACGGTCGGATTCGTCTGGTTCGAGGCCCTGATAACCGCGAGCTACCTGGGTGTCGCCTCGTCTCTCGTCGAGCGCACCCTGGCCAATGCACGGACGGCGCCCGCGGTGCGCGCCCAGGCCGTCACCGCCGTGGAGTCGGTGGCCCTGATGCTCGAAGGGCTGGCCATGGAAGCGGCCGGCGGACCAATCGGGGAGGACGTGCTCGCCCGCGCCCTGGTCTGCAGGTATGCCGCCCAGGACGCGATCAGCCGCGTACTGGAGCTGTGTGTCGAGGCGTTGGGAGGCATGGCCTTCGTCTCCTCCGGCGACGTCGCCTACCTGAACTCGGCCTGTCGCGCGCTGGCCTTCCACCCGCCGTCCCGCGCTCGCATGGCGGAGCCGCTGGCCGCGTACTTCACGGGCGGACCGCTCCGCATCCCCTCCTGAACAGACCCGCCAGCACTGACCGTTCTGCCTTCTGCCGCCATCTGCGGCTTCCACGACGAACGATCCTGCTTCCCGCGAGCAGTTGATGTTCCGCGGTGTGCGCGCCGTCGCCGTCCGACTCGACGCCGCATCCGCTCACACGGCGCCCCGTCGTGCTCCGACCCTGTCGACCGACTCCCGAGGTGCACCATCGTGTCTTCTTCCCCTCCCACCGTCCTGCTCACCGGAGCCTCGGGCGTGCTCGGCACCGCCCTTCTGGCCGAACTCCCCGCCCACTGCCGCGTGACCGCCCTGATTCACCGCTGCCCCTGCCCGGCGGCCGACGACCAGTTCCCGGGCGATCTCACCGCTCCCCGGCTCGGCATGGACCGCGAGACGTACCGCGCCCTGGCCCGCAGGGTGGATGCCATCGTGCACTGCGCCGCGGTCACCGACTTCACCAGCGGGCCGGAGGCCGCCCACGCGACGAACGAGGCCGGCACTCGCGCCGTGGTGGAGTTCGCCACCGACGCCGGGGCCACCCCTTATCACGTGTCCACCGCGTTCGTCGCCCGGCACGATCTGACCCGCTCACGGCTGGGCCGGGACACCGGGGAGGCCGGCGCCCGGCCGGAGGACTATCTGGACTCCAAACGCGCCGGAGAGGAGGTCGTACGCTCCTCCGGCCTGCCCTCGGTGATCATCCGGCCGTCGATCGTCATCGGCGACTCCCGTACCGGGGACATCTCCGCCTTCCAGGGCCTGCACGGAATCCTGCTGATGCTGCTGCGCGGCATGCTGCCGCTGGTCCCGCTGCCCGCGACCTCGCTCATCGACTTCGTACCGCAGGACGTGGTCGCGCGCACCATCGCGGCACTGATCGCCGAGGAGCGCCGCGAGGGCGAGGTGTGGGTGACCGCGGGGCCGGCGGCTCTGCGGGCGGAGCAGGTACTGGACGTGGTCGCCGACACCTGCGCGGAACTCGGGCTGAGCACCGACATGCCCCGCATCGTCGGAGCCGACATGGTCGACCGGCTGATCCGCCCGGTCTTCCTGGCCGGCGGCCTACCGGCCAGGGCACTGCGCCGCTTCGACGACATGCTCGCCATGACCGCGCTGTTCGCCGACGCCGCCACCTTCCCCACCTCGCTGGGCGAACTGCCCGGCGGACCGCCGCCGTTGACCGCCGCGCGGCTGGACGCGGTACTGCGCCACTCCATCCTCTATCTCGCCGAGACCAAGCGCCTGGGCGACGCCGCCGTGCGTCCCATGCCGGTGGAGGTGCCCGCATGACCGCGCCGACCGTGCGCGAGGCGGCGCCGCAGGCGGCTGATGTGCTCGGCGCCTACCGGCGGCACCTGGGCCGCGGCCGTGCCCGGCTGGCCTCGCTGACCGGCGGGGTGATGGAGATCGCCTCCTACGGCGCCCGGGTCTTCGACGCCGACGGCAAGGAGTACGTCGACTGCGGCGGCTACGGCGTTTTCCTGCTGGGCCACTGTCACCCCCGGGTGGTGGAAGCCGTCACCGAACAGGTGTGCCGCCATCCGGTGGAGATGAGGTCCCGACGAGTTGCCGGTGCTGCCCGCATAGGAGATGACGGTCCCCGCCTGGACGAAGCCGGAGCGGATCCTGGCACTGGCGAGGCGGACGTACCAGGTCTGTGTGCCGTCGGGGGCGGTCACCTTGACGGCGTTCCCGTAGTACGGATTCCACTCGGCGACGACCGTGCCTCGGTCGCTGCCTTCACCGGCGTGTTCATGGGTACAGGGAAGTCGAGGCCGGTGCGCCGACCCGACCGCATGGACCCGGCCGCCCCGAACAGCTCGCCGACTCCCTTCTGCGCGACGGGGAGTACGCACTTGGCGCGCAGCGCTTCCCTGCGCGCCGCCTCCTGCCTCCTGAGTCTCTGTTCCTCACGTCGCCGCTGGTCGAGGTCGACGCGCTCCTGCGTACGGCTCGCGCGCTCGGCGAAGTCGTCGGCTTCTCGGCTCGGCGTGCGGAGCTGGGTGTCGAACTCGTCGTTGGCAGTGGCGGGTTCGACAGCGGGGTCCGGGACGGCCTGCGCGGACTTGCCGCTGCTGCCGCCGCTGACGGAGGCGGCAGCGATCCCGGCCATGCCCACGAACGCGACCGAGGGAGCGACCACTGCCAGAAACGCGGATCCTCGGCGGGGAGCCCGGCGAAGGCGGCTACCGGCGTGTCGCGTCGCCGTCCGGTCCGGGGAAGTGCTGGGGGGCGTGGCTTCGGGCGCAGTGTGGACCACGGGGGTCCCTGTCGTGTGACTGTCTCGCGCACCGGTTCGGCAACGTGGCGGACGGCCGGAGCGCGTGCGGTGTTACGCCTGCGACATGACGGAGGGTACATGGCAGGTCATCCGGCCGTTGCTGCCCATTCCGGCATGGCTGGCGGGGGTGGGGGCGGCCGGAGGGCTACCGCCACCGCGTGCTGCTGGGATTCCGGAGATTGCCTGCCTACGTGGCGTTGGGCCCCGGCCGCGTAGCCGGTGTCCAGGATTGCGGGTCAGGGCCCGTCTGGTGCGGTCAGGGCTTTGTGGGTCGATTCCAGGATCTTCTCCGAGAGTTCGGTGCCCGCTGTGGCGCGGGCGAGCAGGAGTGCGCCGACCAGGGTGGCCACCATGGGAAGGCCGTCTTGGGTGTCGGTGGACATCCACGCGGCGAATGCCTCGACTCCGGCCGCGTAGGTTTCGCGTACCTCCCCGGCGGTGGGCTCGCGGGCCATGTCCCCTGCGAATCCCGCGGTGGGGCAACCGGTGCCGGGTTGGTCACGGTGCTCGGCCGAGAGGTAGAAGTCGACGAGGGCGCCGCGCGCGACATCGTGGTCGCCGTGGGTCGTGTCGAACGAAGCCAGGAGCAGGTCAAGGTCCCCGAAGGCGGCTTGAGCGGCCTCGGCCACCAGGGCCTCCTTGGAGGGGAACTGCTTGTAGAAGCCGCCCGTGGTCAGTCCGATGGACTTCATCAGGTCGGCGACGCTGATGCCGTTCACGCCGCGCTCCCGGAAGAGCTGGGAGGCCGCGGCGACCGCGCGCCTGCGGTTCTCGATCGCTTGTGCCTGCGAAACGCGACTCATCAGTCACCTGCCCACGTTAGATAGTGAAGTGCATCTATCATACGCGAAGTGTCGGCGGCCGGCTGTGGAGCCCTCTTTCCGTACGGCTCTTTCTCGCTGCGGCAAGGCGAGGGGCCTGTGGGCCCGCTTCAGTCTCCGGTCACGGGCGGCGGCTGGCAGCGTCGCGGCCATTGACCGGACCGCTTTAGATAGCTATCGTAATCTAAAGCGGGGCCGACACTCTGGCCCTGCTCATCCGCTCATCCGCCGGCCCAGAAATGAGATCCACCCCATGACCACGCAGAACAAGACCGCCGTTGTCACCGGAGCGTCCGCCGGCCTGGGTGCCGCCTACGCGCAGCGGCTTGCCGACCGGGGCTACGACCTGATCCTGGTGGCCCGCAACGCTGCGCGGCTGGAGACGCTGGCGTCGGACATCCGCAGCCGTACGGGCCGTGCGGTGGACGTCGTCACCGCCGACCTCACCGATGCGGCGCAGATCTCGGTGGTCGAGGAGCGTCTGCGGACCGACGAGAGCATCGAGATGCTGGTCAACAACGCCGGCGGTGCCCTGCTCACGCCGCTGACAGGTTCCGACGCGGCGGCCTACGAGGCCCTGATCAACCTCAATATGACCTCGCTGACCAGGCTGACCATCGCGGTCCTGCCGGGCCTGACGGCCCGCGGACGCGGCACCGTCGTGAACATCTCCTCTGCCATGGCTCTCAACATCCTGCCCGTCAGCGCCGTCTACAGCGGCACCAAGAGTTACGTGCTGACGTTCACCCAGGCCCTGCAGCAGGAACTCGCCGAGAGCCCCGTCACGGTGCAGGCCGTCCTGCCGGGCGCCGTCCGCACGGATCTCTGGGACGGCTCCGGTGTCGACCTCGCGACGTTCCCCGACGAGATCGTCATGAACGTGGACGACGCCGTCGACGCGGCGCTCGCCGGCCTCGACGCCGGGGAGCCCGTCACCATCTTGTCGCTGCCGGACATCAGCGACTGGGAGGCGTTCGAGAAGGCACGTCAGACGCTCGTCCCGAACCTGTCGCTGCGGGTCCCGGCCGCGCGCTACCGCGGCTGACCGCTACCGCAGCCGACCGCCGCTCCGGCTCCGGTGCGGGAGTCCCTCCGTGACAACGGTGCGGTCGCTGTCGCACAAGGCCGATGAGTCCTGCGGTGTGGGGGAGGACCGGCACACTCGCCGTCTCCCCCTCGCCCACCCAAACAGCCGGGGCCCGGCACCGCAGTGGCGGCGGTCATGTGCGCGGCAAGCCCGTCCGCACCGCCGACTGCCTCTCCGCGCAGCCGCCTTCCATGGTGGAAGAACCCGGGCCCATCAGGCCACTCACCGCGTACACGCTACTCGCGGCAACCCGCCACCCCGCAGCCCTCTCTCACCCTTCATTTGAGGAAACATCCATGTCGAACGCCCTGTGGAACCCGATCGTCGCCGGCGAGATCCCCCTGCCGCACCGGCTGGCCATGGCCCCCATGACGCGCAACCGGTCCACCCCCAACGGCGTGCCGACCGAGCTGAACGCCGAGTACTACGCCCAGCGCGCCTCGCACGCCCTCATCATCACCGAGGGCACCCAGCCCAACGCCGACGGCCAGGGCTACCTGCTCACCCCGGGCATCTACTCCGAGGAGCACATCGCCGGCTGGCGCAAGGTCACCGACGCCGTACACAAGGCCGACGGACGCGTCGTCATCCAGCTCATGCACGCCGGACGGATGTCCCACCCCGACAACACCCCCCACCACCGGCAGCCGGTCGCCCCCTCCCCGGTCCAGCCGGCGGGCGAGGCGTTCACCGCGTCCGGGCTCCAGCAGTTCCCGGTACCGCGCGAACTGTCCACCGAGGAAGTCGCCGCGACGGTCGAGGACTTCCGGCGCGCCGCCGCGGCCGCCATCGCGGCCGGCGCCGACGGCGTCGAGATCCACGGCGCCAACGGCTACCTCCTGCACCAGTTCTTCGCCACCAACACCAACCAGCGCACCGACCAGTACGGCGGCTCCGTCGACAACCGCATCCGCTTCGCCGTCGAGGTCGCCACCGCCGTGGCGGACGAGATCGGCGCCGGCCGCACCGGCATCCGGATCTCTCCCGGCAACCCGTTCAACGACATCGCGGAGAGCGACACCCACGACCTGTACCCGGCACTCGTGCGCGCCCTCGCGCCGCTCGACCTCGCCTACCTGCACATCGGAAACCACGCAGGCGACGACGAACTCCTGCACACCCTCCGCAAGCTGTGGCCGACCACCCTGGTCCTCAACCGGGCCGGCACCGACATCGCCACCCGCGCCAAGGACATCGAAGACGGCATCGCCGACATCGTCACCGTCGGCACGATGGCCCTCGCCAACCCCGACCTCGTCGAGCGCGTACGCACCGGCGCACTCCTGAACACCCCCGATCCCGAGACCGTCTACGGCGGCGGTGAGGCCGGCTACACCGACTACCCCACCCTCACCGCCTGACAGCCCCCGGCCGGGCGCTTCGCCTCCGCGAGAAGCAGCAGCCGTTGCCCGGCGCCATCGCCAGATCCTGCTCGTCCAACCCGCCTGTTCGGCCCGTTCCCCTGTCCGTCACCGGGGCGAGCCGCTCCGTCCATCCATATTGGAGAAGCACATGTCTTCCTCGAACGTCGAGACCCGAACGTCGACCGCCGACGTGCACCAGCTGGCCGATGAGTACGTCAGGCGCGTCAACCTGCGTGACCTCGACGCCCTGTTCGCCCTGTACGCGCCGGACTTCCGCAACCACGCCGCCGACGGCACCACCACCGGCCTCGAGGAGAACCGCGCGGTGCTGGCGTCGTTCCTCGACGCGGTCCCCGACTTCGCCGCCGAGCCGGTCCGGGTCGTCGCCGAGGACGACTGGTTCGCGATCAGCTTCATCCTCACCGGCACGAACACCGGGCCCTTCAACGGCACTCCCGCCACCGGCCGACCGATCAAGGTGCTGGAGCTGCGCATGTTCAAGGTGGCCGACGGGAAGCTCACCGACCACTGGGGCCTCATCGACCTGGCGACGCTCTTCGCCCAGCTGCAAGCCTGAGAAGGCCGGACATGAGCTGATGCCTGTTCCGCCCTTTGCCTGTTCCACCCTTTCGGCAGGAGCAAGCAGGCCGGCGCGGCCGTAGCCGCGCGGCTACGGCCGCGCCGGGTGCACAAGCCCTGCCCGGTCTCGACCAGGAGGGCGCGCTCAGTCCCCCGCTTGAGCTACAGGCGGGTGTTGTTGATGTTGTGGGCCGCGATCTCCATGCCCATCGCCTCGCACACCCGCCGCGCCCGCCGCTGCGAACACCGTCATGATCTGCTGGTAGGCCGGATGGTCCGGCAGCCTTGGGGCAGTCGGCACGGGCGCCTTCGGATCGGGCAGCCCCAGCAGCGTCGAGCCTCGGTTCTCCGTCATCGCCTGGTGAAGCGCTCCGACGCGGGCTTCGTTGCCCTCCCGTAGTTGGCGAAGGTCCTCGGCGTCTGCCGCCCGGAGTTCCTTCAGTTTGCGGATCTGCTGGGAGACGTCTTTCGCCGCCCGCTATTTCGCTGCGGGCGTGGACCCTTTCGTAGACGAACCGCTCCTCCTCCGGGCTGTCCCGGCGGCCTTCTATCCGCCGGGACGGTCCTCAGCCCGCTGACTTCATCGGAATTCTTTCGCGGATACCTCCGGCTTCAGCCGGGGGAGGAAACGAAATCCCTGCGGAGCAGGGCAGGGGGCTGGGATTCGCCGCAAGGGCGGATCACAGTGCCCGGACCCGCAGGTTTGATCTTCCTGTGTGGTCTGGCTGGTTTGTGCGTGTGGCCGCGAATCATGTGAGGCGGGCGTTCAAGTACCGCTTCTCCTATTGACCTGACACTCCGTAACCGGCGCACGGACCTTGTGCCAGAGCCCGCAGAACGCCGCCCCAGCCACTCCTGAAGCTGCGGTGCCTCACCGACCCGGGTCTCCGCGAGCAGTTGGAGGCCTCGCCCGATAGTCGATCCCGGCCCGAAGTTCAGTTTCAGAAGCTGTGAAGAAACGCGGCGGGGTCATCGAGAACCCCGCCCTCGTCCTCAACACAACGTAGGCTTTCAGTGCCGCCGCAGTCATGCCACCCGCGGCCAGACGTCCTACTTCCACAACTCGCCCGCGTGCTCGTCACGCTCCACCGCCCGGCGGGCGGGGCATTGTCAGGACAGGCCGTGCCCGTGCAGCAATCGCCACACCGCCGCCATCGAGCTGTCGATGCCGACCTTCCAGGCGATCAGCGCTCTGATCCGGGTCAGGGTCCACCGCTGATCCTCCCAGCCGTGCTCGGCCCGGCCCGAGCGCCAACTCCTTCTCCAGCTCGGCGAACTGGCCGTCGGACAGCTTGGACAGTTCGGCGGCCCGGTGGAGGCGAGGGTGTTGATCCCGCCCTCCCACCAGGCACGCCGCCAGCGTTCCACCGACCGCTCACTGACCCGCAGATCCTTCGCGATCACCGCGGTTTCCTCCCGCACGCGAACTGCTCGCCGGCCTCGCACCGGATCCGCTGCCGCTCCGCGGTCAGCCCGCCACCCTGCGCGTACCGCATACCACCGGCCTACCGCTGGGATCAGCACACGTCACCCCGACAGCACCTCGCAGACATCAGTAGGTCAGCTGCAACCGGATGTTCGGTAGCACGTAACGCTGTCCTTGGTCTGCCAGCTAAAGCCGCCATCCTCGGACACCGCGTAATGCACGAGAACTCTCTCGGGGCCGCCTCTTACATCGGAGAAGTCGAGGGTGCCAGCGAATGGGCGGGTACCGTCGGCTTCCATTCCCACACACAGCGTGCTTGACGAACCACTCACGATCGAGCCATCCGGAGCCCAAGCAGTGAGGTCAACGTGCCGGCAGCCGCTGGCTACGTGATTGTTTCCGTTGAAGTTGACCGAACGATTGAGCCAGGTCAACTCTCCTGTCGCGACACTGTTGCCGTAGGACACCCGGAAAGGCGTGCTCTCCGCGGCGTACGCGGATGTCGAAAAACCCGCCATCAGCGCTCCTGCTGCCCCCAACACGACCGCACCTCTCGTGAACCTCGTCACTACCCCACCCCATTCGTTACAACTCGCGACTTCAAGACCTTTTCCGATGCGCCGCATCGTGTTTTTCTCCCCTCGTTGCGCCGCACGGCGGTGCCGGGCGGCAGCCTCACGCTGTACCCGCACAGCGGCGCTCGTTGGGCGGGCCGTGGCCGGGCCTGCCGGCTGTGCACCAGAATGCCGGGGCGCCGTCCGGCTGTCGTTGGCGGAGCGTCCACGTTTCCTTGACGCTGCGTCTACACCGGGAGGTGCAGGGCTTGGTGGCGGTAGGTGGTGGGTGTCATGCCGTGGGCGGTGCGGAAGGCACGGCTGAAGGCGGCGGGGTGGGTGAAGCCCCAGCGGGCGGCGATGGCGTGGATGGGGACGGCGCGCATGGCGGGGTTGGCCAGGTCCTGGCGCGCGCGTTCCAGGCGCTTGCGGCGCAGGTAGGCGGAGACGGTTTCGTCCTCGCCCTGGAAGAGCCGGTGCAGGTAGCTGAGGGAGATGCCGTTCGCGGCAGCGATCGCACGGGGGGTCAAGTGCGGCTCATGCAGGTTCTGTTGGATGAATGCCTGGATGCGTAAGGCCAGATTCCGCTGGTGGGTATCGGGCGGTAGGGAATCTTCGGTGCCGAGGGTGTGGGCGAACAGTGCGGCGACCAGATCGACCAGGACCGTCCCCAGCCGGGGCGCGTCGGAGGGCGCGTACTGGTTGGTGTTGTCGGTTATCTGGGTGAGGAACTGCGCAAGCAGGGCGCCGATCCCTTCCAGCCCCGACATCCGTCGTCCGATCGCCTGTTCGGCCCGGCGCCTTGGCAGTGGCAGATGCGCCTTGGGAACTTCGATGCCCACGATCCTGCTCAGCGCCTGACCGGTCCACATCTCGGACGGTCGTGAGGAGTCGTTGGCATGGAAGTCGTACGCGTGGTAGGCCGCTTCCTGCTTGCCCCAGGAGGCGCCCCCGCTCCCCTGCAGGACAAGAGTGAGATGGTAGGACTCGGGATCGGACTGCCTGACCAGCTTTGGTGTCCGTCGATAGACCACCGGCTGGCATTCCGCCGGCCACACCGACACCGCACCGAGCCCGATCAGCCGCTGGTGCGCCCAGAAGTCGGCCGCGTTCTCGCTGCTGAGATCCATCGGGCGGGATGTCCGGCTTACCAGCTCACGCCAGTACTCGAACCGGTCCGCCGCAGGCACGTCCTCACTTCGGAACACCGTCTCGATCAGTATGTCCCCCACCGCTTCCTCACCGAGTCCCCGACCGGCTTGCGCCCGGTCCTCCAGCCTCAGGTTCTCACCCGGGCCGGTGTCCGGCAGTCTGGCGAATGCCCCTGCCGGGCAACAAGGTGAGAATAGCCACCGCAATTGACCTATCCAGGCCATCCCTTTGGAACTCCACGCCATCTCTTGGTGCGGCCGCTCGGCGAGATCCGCCAGCAAACGTGCCCCGGCGTGCCCGACACCCCTGAACCATCAGCAGAGACATGGAGCTTGGGACGAGAACCGATGGCCTGCACGCAGAAAGTGTCTTCCGCTTGGACCGACAGAACCGGAACGCCTGGTCGGGGTGCTGGTTGAAGACGTTCACGCTGGCCTGGTAGGCAGTGGCTGCTCGGGCGGATCAAGCTTGCCTCTGTCGCCGGTCGGCGCGAGTTCGGCGATGACCTTTCGGGTGGTGGCCAGGTCCGCGAGACGCGCTTCGGTCGCGGCGAGCATGTTGGTCAAGTCCTCTACCTGGCCGCGGAGTTCATCAGTCCGGGCAGCGGCTTCGTAGTGGCGGGCCTGGAGGTCGGTCAGGATCGCGGTGATGTTCACGCGGCCGCCCGGAGGGTGTCGCGCCATGTGGGGCGGGTGTGGTGAGGCAGCGGGTCATGTTCGCGGTGGAGTCCAGTAGACGCGTGAGGCGGAGTTGTCGGGCCGGTGGTTGTACTCGCGGGTGAGGCGCCGGTGCAGCATCAGGGTGCCGTTGACCTGCTCGACCACCTACCGTTTCGGCTGTGGGACGAAGCCCTTGCCCTGGTCGGCCGGGTTGCGGCGGACGACCTCGATGGTGATGTCCAGCAGGGCGCCGTGGATGATGACTTCGTCTTTGAAGCCCTGGTCCACCAGGGCTTGCAGGACAACAATGCTTCAGGACCTGGCGCCACTGTGGCCATTTGAACCGCCGCGCCGGGCGGGTGAGGTGGCGAAGCGATCTAAACGAGGCCTCCGCTGCAGACCGAGCGCGCAAGTGATCACTATCCGTTGACAATTCACCGCTGCCAAGGCTGCACGGGCCCCACGAACCGCACAGGCGTGACAGGGCGAGAGTTGCTCGGGAAGGCCTGTGTTGGGGGAGTGGAACCAGAGTGGCCGCGCCTGTGGAACTTACTAAGCTTGACCCTGTCGGGGATCTTGGAGTTTCGCGGTGCGGCAGCATGGTCAACGGGCATGCTCGGGTAGTTCTGATGACCGATGCAGCTGTCGAGGTGCCCGTTGTCCCTCCGCCCACGTTCCGGTGAGCAGGTCCCGCCTCTGACTGCGCAAGTCACGCGGGCGGGCAACCCGGGCGGCAGGACGGCGATATGGGTGAGAGACCGCCTCGACGGTCTGTGGCACGACGAGGACTTCGCCGACTGGTACCCGCGTGACGGGTGCCCAGGTCTCGGCAGGCCATGGTACTGGCCCTGGTTACCTCCCCTTCCTGGAGGAGGCGGAGGTCACAGGCCGAGTTCGGGCATTGTGTACCTGTGGACGCCGCGGGTGCGCAGACCGTCCGAAGTGCCGGACAGGAACCAGAATCCGCCGTAGCGACCGTCGGGTCCGCTGAAGGGCTCGACGGCCAGGACGTCGTCGTGACCGTCACCGTCGGCATCAAGGACACGCAGGTCCTCGGCGAAGCGGTCACGTCTGCCGATGTCGGATTCGAAGACGTCACCGGAGATGCCCTCGGTGTCCCTGTCGATGATCTGCAGGCCGGTCATCGTGACGGCAGAGCCCCTGCTGGTCAGGCGCGCCAGCTGGAGGTGGCCCCGCTGGTCGGCCGAGCCGTACTCGACGGTGGAGACGGTGTTGCGGTCGGACGCCGAGGTGACATGGCCGGTCAGCACGTGGGTGCCGATGGTGGGGGATCCGATGTCGATATTCAGCCGAGCGGTGCCGGGGCGGAAACCGTCCGGCCCGCCGCGCACATATTCGCGCTCGTGTCCAGCGCTCCGGCCGGGCGGAAGCAGGTCGGGATAGCCGTCACCGTCAAGGTCGATGCCCGCGTGGACCTCGCTGCCGATGGCGCCGACCATCTCGCTCAAGCGCCGGCTCACCTCGCCGTCTTCTTCCAGCCCTTGGCCCGGTGTGCCACGGAAGTAGCGCAAGGAACGCCTGGAGGCCCTCTCGCCCTCGTCTTCCTCGTCGTAGTCGTGGTGGACGAGGAGGTCCCTCCGGCCGTCCCGGTCGAAGTCCGCGGCCGTGGAGAGCGCCCCACCGGACAGACGGCGGGAGACTTTCGGCTTGCCATCGGCGTCGAACGGCCCCATGAGGAGTCTTTCGCCACCATACAGATCCGAATGACCGTCACCGTCGAAGTCCGCGGCCTCCACGGCCGTGAAGGGATGCTTGGGATCGTCGCCGGGAACATGCAATCTGACGGGTATGGTGGACAGGCCGTCCTTGCCGCCGTGGAAGACGACCGTACGGCTGCCCTGCTCCTGGTTGTCCTGGGTGTTGGGGACCGGTACCTGCTGGTGCAGAATCAGGTCGGAGAAGCCGTCGCTGTTCAGGTCCGCGGTCAGGTCGGAGCTGAACCCTTCTTCGAGGAAGCCGTTTGCCCTGCGGCCGCTGCCCGCGATCAGAGGCTTGTCCGTGGGACGCAGGCCGTCGGGACCACCGCGAAAGACAACGACAGGCCCGTAGCCCCAGTCCAGGCCGGCAGCGGCGCTGCCGGTCACCACCACTGCGGCATCCTCGTAGCCGTCCCCGTCGAAATCCGGAGCACCGGAGGGACGAGCCTTGCCCTTTGTCGCCGAGCGATCCTCCTGCGAGGACCCGTCGCAGCCACCCGCCGACGTCAGCAGGATCAGTGCGGCGGCCAGCGCCGCGGTCCGGTGAGTTCGTCCATGCCGCATCGCCGCAGACTAGCCCCAAGGCCGTGATGCGAGACGGCAGATCCCGCAGCCGCACCTGGACCCTGCCGGTGGCCTTCAATGCCTCGTCGACCATCTCGAAGGGCACGAGTTGGGTGAGTTCACCGATGTGGCCCGGCGCGAACCGGCCTCCAGCCACCGTGACGACACGTGTGATGGCAGACTGTTCGGACAGCGGAGCCTCCGGTCTTTGTGAACGGCGTGTCCTGGTCGACTGCCAGTTCTACCGGGGCTCCACTCCTCATATCCGGCGAAACCACAGCTCACGGCCCTCTGGACAACCCCACCCGGCCCATTGCTTCACGGACTTGGGACTAGGGCCTGTGTGACGTCGTGATCAATCAGTCGCCTTCAGCAGGTCGTTGATCCAGATCATGGAGGCGCGGAGGTGGAGGCCGGCGAGGTAGCTCTCGGGTGTTTTGTCGTATCGAGTCGCGATGCCCCGCCAGGCCTTCAGCTTGTTGATCAGTCGCTCGACGGTGTTGCGTTCCTTGTAGAGATCGGCGTCGTGGCGTGTGGGCCGGCCGCCGCGACTGCCCTTCTTCTTCCGGTTGGCGGCCTGGTCCTTCTTCTCCGGGATGACTGCCTTGATGTTGCGTCTGCGCAGGTAAGAGCGGTTGGCGCGGGATGAGTAGGCCTTGTCCGCGGCGACAGCGTCAGGCCGGGTCCGGGGACGGCCGACCGGCAGAGGGACCCGCACCTTCTGCAGCACGGGGACGAACTGCGGGCTGTCGGCGGCCTGTCCTGCAGTCAGGACGAACGACAACGGACGGCACTTGCGGTCCGCGGCGAGATGAACCTTGCTCGTCAGCCCGCCACGGGACCTGCCGAGCAGGGCTTGCTTCAAGCGGAGCTTGCGCCGCCGCCTGATGCGCCGCCGCTCTTCCCGCTCGGGGTCGTGAACTGCGGCCTGTCCGTTCTGTTCTGGCGGGCCGCCCCCTTTTGCCGGGCCCGTTCCTGGTCGGCGGCGGCTTCCTCGAGGGCGTCCATGACCTCCTTGCCGATGCACATCCCGGCGGCGTCGTGGTGGGCGCGGGCGGTGGTGGAGTCCGCGCTGACCAGGGACAAGTCCGCCTGGCCCTGGCGGGCGGCCTCGGCGATCACGCCGTCCAGCAGTGTGGTGAAGACGCCGGCGTCCCTCCAGATGCGGAAGCGGCCGTAGACCGTCGGCCACGGGCCGAACTCACCCGGCATCTCACGCCACTGACTACTGGTGCGGAACCGCCAGATCACCCCCTCGAACTGCTCCCGCAGCCGCTCGGGGTACGGGCCGTACTCGCCTATCGGCAGGAACGGCTCGATCAACTTCCACTGCCCGTCGGTGAGTTGCCTGCGCGTCACGGTCATCTTCCTACCGGATCCGCCTTCCAGAGGTATCAGGATCGGCAAGATTGATCACGACGTCACACAGGCCCTAGTAGGGCTTGGTCAGGTGCGTATTGGTGTGGGTATGTCGCGGTGGCAGGTGGGGCAGGCACCGGTCCAGAGGGCGAGGAGTGTCTGTAGCTCGCGGACGACCTGGTAGAGGCTCAGGCCGGCGCCGCGTCTCTTGAGGCCCGGGCCAGTCGTTGCAGGGTGCAGAAGGCGTGGGCGACGGAGACGAGGGTGACGTGGTGGTGCCATCCGTTGAAGGTGCGGCCTTCGAAGTGGGCCAGTCCCAGGGCCTGTTTCATCTCCCGGTAGTCGTGCTCGATGCGCCAGCAGAGTTTGACCAGCCGCACCAGTGTGGCCAGCGGTCCCGGGGGCAGGTCGGACAGCCGGTATTGCACCGGCTCGCTCTCGTCGGCGGGCCATTCGGCCAGTAGCCAGCACGCGGGCAGTTCCGGGCCGTCGACGTGCCGGCGGACCTCGCGTCCGGCGGGCCGGATGCGCAGCGCCACGAAGCGGGAGTACATCCGCCTGCGGCCCGAGCGGCCGGTGCCGGGCCGGGAGCCCTGCCGCCACTGCACCGGCCTGGCCGCCTTCCGGCCCGCCGCGATGACCAGCTCCTTCACCGGCCGCGGCTTGTCGGGATACTTCGCCACCGGCGGGCCCGGGAGGGCTTTCCCGGGGGCTGCCGCTTTTTGTCAGGCCAGGGGCAGTTCCGCTATGGCGTCCGCCAACTGCCCAGCAGTGTCGCCGGCGGCCCATACGTGCCCGTCCGGGCGCGTCAGCACGGCGGTCGTGGGCCAGGGCAGCTCGGTCTCGTACAGCCGGAGGTCCGCGCTCGTGGCCAGGTCCTTCAACGCCGGGCTGGTTTCCTGGGCCAGCAGCACCGGGCGGCCCTCGCGCAACAGGTGCAGCTGCTCGCGGGTGGCAGGGAGGCGCTGGCCTGCCAGGGGATGGGTGCCCGGATAGCGCACGTCCAGCGCGGTCACCGTGTTGGCCAGCGCGGTCGCCACGTCGGGATGGGTGCGCAGCAGGTCCGCCAGGAACCGACGCAGGGACTGGCCCTCCTCGGTGGTGGCGGTGATCAGGGCGGTCTGGGCCTTGGTGTGTTCGCCCAGGGCCACGCCGACGGGGTGGCGTTCCGGGTGGTAGGTGTCCAGCAGGGCCGCGTCCGCCCAGCCTCGCTGGACCGCGGCCAGCTTCCAGCCCAGGTTCATCGCGTCCTGCAGGCCGACGTTCAGGCCGACGCCGCCCGCCGGGAAGTGCATGTGCGCGGCGTCGCCCGCCAGAAACACCCGGCCCTTCCGGTACTCCGCCGCGAGCCGGGTGGCGTTGCCGAAGCGGGACAGCCACGCTGGGGAGTGCAGGCCGAAGTCCGTGCCCGCGATCCGTTTCGCCGTCGCCCGCAGGGACTCCAGGGTTGGGGTGGGAACTGACGGGGCGTACCCGGTGACGCGGTAGCGTCCGCCAGGGATCGGGACCGCGATCAGCGCGCCGTGTTCGTTGTGCCAGAAGCCCGGCCGCTCTGGCGGGTCGGCCAGCTCGACGTCACCGAGGAAGCCGAAGACGGTCGAGTCGGTGCCGGGGAAGTCAATGCCCGCCGCCTGGCGCACGGTGCTGCCCGCGCCGTCCGCCCCGACCACGTGGTCCGCGGTGATCTCGTACTCGCCGTCCGGCCCGCTGACCCGCAGCGTCACGCCCTGTTCGTCCTGGCTCAGCCCGGACACCTGGTGCCCGCGCCGGATCACCACCCCGAGGACCAGGGCGTGCTGTTCGAGCAGTTCCTCGGTTCGCAGCTGCGGGTGCGCGAGCACGAACGGGAACGGCGTGGCCAGCCCTCGGAAGTCCAGGCGAGCAGGCAGCATGCCGAAGTGCCCGTCCGGCACGGGCAGCCCGCCGTCGAGGAAGGCTTGTTCCTGCCCGCGCATCGCCAGTACCTCGATCGTGCGCGGGTGGATGGCCAGCGCCTTCGAGTGCGGGCTGCGCTGCTCGGCCCGTTCCAGGACCAGCGGTCGCCCGCCGCCCAGGGCCAGCTCCGCCGCCATCCACAGCCCGACCGGGCCCGCGCCGACCACGATGGTGTCGTGTGCATTCACAGTAATCACTCTCCATTGAGTTGAGGTGTGACGCGTGCGGTGATGCCGGCCGCGCTTAGGTGGGGCACGGATGCGGCGCCGAGGTCGCGGTGAACAACCTTGCTCTCCCAGCCTTCGGGGAAGGACTGGGCGACCTGGCGGGAGACCGAGGCCTCGCCGAGCGCGGAGGAGTCGATGTGAAGCAGGTAAGACATGGATGGGGTTCCTTTCAGAGTGGTTTGAGAGCGCGCTCCGGTGATCCGAGAGCGGGCCGGAGTCGTGGATCGGTGCGTGGTCGCCCTGCGGGCGTTACATACTGGTAGTGCGGTTACACCCGGATGAGAGATGAGCGAGATGGCATCAGCGCGACAGATCAGTGGTCCGTGCCAGGCATGGCCGGAGGACAGCGCCTTCATCCGTGAGGTGCTCGACCGCATCGGCGACAAGTGGACGGTGTTGACCATCAGCACCCTGAGCGCCGGCTCGCTGCGCTACTCCGACTTGCAAGCGAGCATCCCAGGGATCTCCCAGCGGATGCTGACCCAGACGCTCAAGCATCTCGAGCGCGACGGCCTGATCACCCGGACCGCGTACGCCGAGGTCCCGCCGCGAGTGGAGTACGAGCTGACGGACCTAGGCCGGTCGTTGATCGACGCGGTGATGGCGATGGCCGAGTGGGCCGCCACCCACCACGGCGAGATCGCCAGCAACCGGGCCGCCAGCGAGCTGACCGGAGTCGGCCGAGCCAAGGCCGCGGTCAGCGCGTCCGCAGGCTGAGGTGTCGGTGGCACTCATCGGTCCGTAGCGTCGGGTACATCGGGCACATCGCCCGCGGGATCCTCGTTGTTCGCCTCAGCGCTCGCTGCCTCGTCGGCGGTGTCGATGTGGCAGACCCACGGTGTTGGGATCGCACCACCCGCTGGCCGCTCCGCCACGATCTGAAGTCCGTCGTTCGCCTTGCTCATGACACACGCTCACTCGGCACGGGCCCGGCCACCTGCTCCAGCAACTGGGCATAGGCAGCGACCTTCTGTGCGCCCGGGGTGGCCACCCGGTGGTCGAGGACAACGAATGGAACGCCGGTCGCGCCCAGCTCCACACCCTCGCGGCGGTCGGCGCGCACACGGTCGGTCATTCTTCTCCAGCTCCTGCGGCGCCTCCGGGTCCAGCTCGAAGGATCGCATCATGATCTTGAACCGATCCGCATCCGGGCGCTGTGAGATCGCGGCCTGGAGCCGGTGCTTTCCGGCATAGCGCCAAGGGCAGCCCAGGTCAGCCCACACTTCGATGACGACCTGCGACCCCTTGGATCGTGCTGCCTGCTCACCCATCTTCCTCACCTCACTAGTAGTGCGTAACACCATCATGAGTGAGTAAGGGAGGGCCTACAAAAGGCACTTTCAAGTGCGTGGGCACCGCCCGACAGGCACTACACCCTCGTCTGTGAAGAGCCGGATGTGGTCCTTGCGGTGTTAGCACCCCGGCCCGGCGCCGGGGTGGCGTTTCGCCCAACTCCCCACTACCAAAAGCAGCTCCGGTTACAGGAGACACGGCGCCGCCTGGTCGTCGGTGGCGTTACGGTGGCCCAGGCCGCGCAGGCGGTCGGATATGTGAGTGCGACGCAGTTCAATCGTGAATACCGCAGCAGGTACGGTCTCCCGCCCGGCCAGGACGCGGCCCGGCTGCGCGCTCGCCCTGACCGCGCCATCGCTGCCGCACCCGGATAGTTCCGGACCACACCCTGACTGCCGCAACCACCACCCCAGTTGCCGGGGCGTCGTAGGTCGCTGACGGGGTTGCCGCTGATGCAGCTGTTCACCGAACCTGCAGAGGGGCAGGTCCCGCGCCTTGCCGCGGTACCGGCAGTGCCAAGGGGGTCTTACCCCAAGAGGCGCGCACCTGACGCTGGCGTGGGGTTTTGGCGTAGCTGCTGTCGGTCGCTTCGTAGGAAGGACCTCTGCCGTTGATCCGTGCTCGCGCCAGTGACGGTAGGAGGATGCGAACCCGGCCCCGGGCCGGAAACCCGTGGGCGTCATCCGCCACGGATCCCGCCCGCCTCGCGGCCACTTGGCGCCTCGACCTCGGACAGCTGAGCCGATGTCCCGTGGTGCGGCCGCACGGCTGTGTGGTGGGGGCGGGAAGCCGTCGAGTGTTTCCGGTTGTTACTCGCGGAGCATCGCGCCGCCGTTGACCGACCAGACCTGCCCATTGATCCACTCGCCGTCGTCGGAGAGTAGGAAGGCCACGGTGCCGGCCAGGTCTTCCGGCTTGCCGAAGCGGGTGCTGGGAAGTGTCATGCGGGTGAACTCCAGCGCCTCCGGGCTCAGGGCCATCTTCTGCGCGGATTCGGTCAGGACGACTCCGGGGGACACGCAGTTGCAGCGGATGCCCTGCTTGCCCCAGCGGGAGGCGATGTGACGGGTGAGTGCGTTGATCCCCGCCTTGCTTGTCTGGTACGCCGCACGCGCGTGGTCGCCCACGTGCGCCGCGAGGGAGGAGGTGTTGACGATGGCGCCGCCGCCTTGTTCCAGCAGCAGGGGAAGGACCGCGCGGCTGGTGAGCGCGAAGCCGATCAGGTTCACTTCCAGGGTGCGCCGCCATACGGCCGGGTCCATGTCGAGCAGGTCGCCGTCACGGCCCAGGGTCTCCGCCGAGACGTCGGCGGCGACGTTGTAGAGGCCGTCGACTCCGCCGAGTTGGGAGACTGCGGTGTCGACGAGGGCACGTACCGAACGCTCGTCGGCGAGGTCGAACTCGACGGCGAGAGCGGTCGCGCCGGTATCGGTGAGGCGCTTGGCGGTGGTCTCGGCCGCGTCGATGTTGACGTCACCGACCACGACCGCCGCGCCCTCGGCCGCGAGCCGCTCGGCGGTGGCCGCGCCGATCCCGGACGCACCTCCGGCGACGACGATGCGCTTCCCGCTGAGACCTCTCATGACACAGCTCCTGTCCTGGATGATGCGACACCCCCGTCTCTGAATAAGACGCTACTATCTCAATATGATACGGGCAAGTATCACTGCGGGGTCGCGCCCTGCGCTCACCGACCGCGTTCCGAGGACGAGAGAGCCGTTGGTACCGCAGGACTAACCGGCCCTGCGGGATTCCGCCCGCAGGGGGTCGGGAGCGCGAAAGGCCGCTCCTAGCTTGGGACGGCGGGCCGCTGGGGCCCCAGTTGACGCCATGTCTCTTCCTCCCTGGGGGTACTCCGTGGCCACCTTCCTCTACCGGCTCGGCCGGTTCTCATTCCGGCGGGGACGTCTCGTCCTGGTGCTCTGGCTCGTGACCCTGGCCGCCGTCGGCATCGGCGCCGCGGCCTCCTCCGGTTCCACCTCGGACAGCATCAGCGTTCCGGGAGCACAGTCGCAGAAGGCGATCGACCTGCTGGAGAAGCAGTTCCCGCAGGCTTCAGCCGACGGCGCCACCGCACGGGTCGTCTTCGAGGCGCCGAGCGGGCAGAAGCTGGCCTCCGACGCCAACAGGACGCAGATCGAGTCCCTGGTCGCGAAGCTGGAGAAGTCACCGCAGGTCGCGACCGTCACCGACCCCTTCGGCAGCGGGCAGATCAGCCGGTCCGGCACCATCGGCTTCGCCGGGGTCACCTACAAGGTCACCCAGGGCGACGTCAGCGACGCCGCCCATGACGTCCAGAAGGCGGTCGTCGATCAGGGCGAGAAGGCCGGCCTGACCGTGAGCCTGGGCGGCGACGCGGTCACGGACGAGGCCCCAGGCATGCTGACCCAGACGCTCGGCACCTCCATCGCCGGCATCGTACTGATGATCACCCTCGGCTCCCTGGTCGCTTCCGGCCTGCCTCAGCTCACCGCGGGAGTCGGCGTCCTGGTGAGCCTCTTCTCGATCACTGTCGCCACCCAGATCTGGGACGTCGCCTCCGGGGCGACCGCCCTGGCGCTGATGCTGGGGGTCGCCGTCGCCGTCGACTACGCCCTGTTCGTCGTCTTCCGCTACCGCGACGAGATCCGCGCCGGCCGCACCCCCGAGGAAGCGGCGGGGCGCGCTCTGGGCACCGCCGGCCCCGCGGTCGTCTTCGGCGGCCTGACCGTGATCATCGCACTGCTCGGGCTGAGCGTCACCGGTGTCCCCGCGCTCACCTCACTGGGCCTGCGCCTGCGCCTTCGCCGTAGCCGTCGGCGTACTGGCCGCGCTGACACTCCTCCCCTCCGCCCTCGGCCTCGCCGGGCCGCGGATCATGAAGAACAACCTGCAGACCCGTCGCCTGAAGGCACAGGAGCGTGGCGAGGGCGAGGCCATGGGCGTGCGGTGGGCGAAGTTCGTCACCCGCCGTCCGGTCAAGGTCCTCCTCGCGTCGGTGATCGGTCTCGGCCTGCTCGCTCTCCCCGCCACGTCCCTGCGCCTGGCCATGCCCGACGACGGCATGAAGGCGTCCGGCAGCACCCAGCGCGTCGCCTACGACACCCTGAGCGAGGGCTTCGGGCCGGGCTTCAACGGCCCGCTGACCGTGGTCGTCGACGCCCGCGACAGTGACGCCCCCAGGGCGGCCGCTGACGAGGCCACGACACTGCTGAACCAGATGGACGACATCGCCGACGTCCACGGCGCCGTGTTCAACCCCGCCGGCAATGTCGCGCTGATCAGCGTCGTTCCGGACAGTTCCCCGACCAGTCAGGCCACCGAGGACCTGATCTCCGAAATCCGCGATCGCGGTACCGAACTGCACCCCGGCACCAACGCCGACGTGATGGTCACCGGCGCGACCGCCGTCGATGCCGACGTCTCCACCAAACTTGCCGACGCTACGATCCCCTACCTCGCCGTCGTCATCGGCCTGGCGCTGCTCCTGCTCCTGCTGCTCTACCGCTCGATCGCAATCCCGCTCAAGGCCACCCTGGGCTTCCTCCTCAGCACCGCCGCCACCATGGGCTTCCTGGTCTGCGTCTTCCAGTGGGGCTGGTTCGGACTCGACCAGACCTCACCTCTCAACGGCCTCCTGCCCATCCTGCTGATCAGCGTCCTCTTCGGACTCTCCATGAACCACGAGCTCCTCCTCGTCACCCGCATGCGCGATGAGTACACCCGCGGAGCCCGTCCGACACAGGCGATCGTCGCAGGCTTCCGGCACAGCGCCCGGATCGTCACCGCCTCCGCGGTCATCATGATCGCCGTGTTCGCCGGGTTCTTCCTCGTCCTCGACGACATGGATCTGATCAAACAGATCGGCCTCGGACTCGCCGCCGCCGTGTTCTTCGACGCCTTCGTGGTCCGCATGACCCTCGTTCCGGCCGTGATGGCCCTGCTCGGCCACCGCGCCTGGGCCCTGCCCAAGCGGCTGGACCGCGTCCTGCCCGACGTGGACGGGCAAGGCGAAAAGCTCCGCCGGACGCTGGACACCGCGCCGATCGACACCGAGCGGCCGCACCCCGAACTGGTGGGCGCGGCGGCGCTGATGGGTGCTGGGCCGGGGCTGTCTGCGGGCTCGGCCGAGTACAGCGTCGCCCCCGCCCTCACCGGCGTCGACAAGGACAAAGAGGCCGTGGCTCCCGCGCCTGCCCGGCATGCCCGCGGCGCGCTACGAGGACCGTCCTGGCTCGAGCGGCGCGGCCGACACGGCGACGACGACGGGACGACCGCCATCATCGACGCGCCCCAGCAGCAAGAACCGACAATGAGGACATAAATGAAGAAACTTCCCTGGAGGAAGTGACGCAACGCGGCTGCCCCCGGCCGCCTCGCCAGCCCCGCCCGTCGGTCCGGTTCCCCCGCGGACCGGCGGGCGGCTCCGACATTTCGTGGAGACAAACACCGTGAACGCACCGAGCGCCCGCGCTCACCCCGTAGACCCGGACGACCTCCAGGTCCTGAAGGCCCTGACCGGGGACCCCGAGCAGCGGGTGATCGTCTCAGTGCTCTCCAAGCTCGCGAGGTGGCGGCGGGCCGACCGGGCCCACTCCTGGGTCCGCCACTGGGGCGTCCCGGTCTTCTGCGCCGGACTCGGCGTGAGCTCCTTGGCCAACCCCTACAACACCGCCCCGGTCCCGCTGCAGTTGGTCCTCGTGGTCGCGTTCTGTGTTCCCCTGCTGTGGCGGGAACGCCACCCCATGCTGGTCTTCGTGGTCGTCACCGCCGTCGCCGTGGCAACCCTTCCGCTGGGGGTGCTGACGGGCGCCGAGGCCGCACGGGTCGTGGCCCTGTTCAATGTCGGCCGCTACTGCACCCCACGGCAGTTGGCCGTCGCCATAGGCGTGGCCACCGCGCAACTGGTCGCCTGGGCCGTCGTCTTCTGGCAAGGCCGCCAGCTGGAGTTCGCGACCCGTCCGGAGGTCGTGAGCCCGATAGCGGTGGCCGGTCTGATGGCCTTCGCCCTGCTGGGGCTGCTCACCCGGCTGGCCCATGCCTACGTCGTCGCGCTGCGCAAGGAGCGCGACCGTCAGGCCCACCTCGCGGTCGCGCAGGAACGTGCCCGCGTCTCCCGCGAGATGCACGACATCCTCGGCCACACCCTCGCCGTCATCGTCGGTCTCGCCGACGGCGCCGCCGCGCTCGCCGCCACAAGACCCGAACGTGGCGCCCAGACCCTCCGCATCATCGGCGACACCGGCCGCCAGGCCCTCGCCGAACTGCGGCGCCTGCTCTCCGTCATCAGCGAGGACGACGACCGGCCACACGACGCCCCGCTGGCCCCACAGCCCGGCCTCGCCGACCTCGACGCACTGCTGGAGCGCGTTCGCGCAGCAGGCCCCACCGTCATCCTGGACTCCCAGGGCGACCTCACCGGCACGACGCCCGGCCTCCAGCTGTCGATCTACCGCATCGTCCAGGAGGCCCTGACCAACACCGTCAAGTACGCCACCTCCGACACGACGGTCCACCTCCGCATCACCGCCACCCCCGATGCCGTACGCGTCACTGTCGACGACACAGGCCCGTCCCGCACCTGGCGAGCAGAGCACCGGCCCCGCACCGGGGGCGGCCGGGGCCTGGTCGGCATGCGTGAACGCGCCGCCCTCTACGACGGCGAAGTCACCGCCGGCCCCAACGACCGTGGCGGCTGGACCGTCCAGGCGCTCCTCGTCCCCAATCCACCCTCCCCGGAGAGGCACCCCGCATGACCACCGTGCTCATCGTCGACGACCAGGCCCTGCAGCGGATGGGCTTCAGCATGCTCCTGGAGGCCCAGCCCGACATGACGGTCGTCGGCGAGGCCGCCAACGGCAGCGAAGGCGTCCGCATGACCGCCGAACGTCCGCAATGGCGTGGCGGGAGTCGGGGCTCGGCGCTCCCGCCGACGGGAAGAACTCCAGCGCCAGGTCGTGGGTCTGGAGCAGACGACCACCGAGCTGACCACGAGACTGCAGGACAGGGGAGCGGAGCTGGAGGCGGCCCGCGCGGCCAACCGGGAGCTGACCCGGGCGGTGAACCAGCGCGGAGCCGCCCGGCAGCTCAGGCGTGGTGGGGTGGATGTTCGTCCTTGTGGGCCTGAACGCACCGGCCGATCTCGCCTGACCGAGGCCTGGGGGATCAACCGGCGCAGCGTCTACGCTGCTCACGGCAACAACGGAGGAACTGTTCGGCAGGGCCGTCGACCGGTAGTCGACCGGTACGTGCAGAGCCCGGGAGCCTTCGTGGCCCCGGCTCTTGTCGGTCGGGTGATCACCGGCTCGCCGGTCTGCCCACGGACTGGCCTGCCCGCATGCCCTCGCGGTCTTCGAGGGCGCTGATGGCGGTGGCGGTGAGGCTGTGGGTGATGTGGTCTCGCATCAGCTGGGCGGCTTCGGCGGCGCGGCCGTCCACGATCAGGGAGACAAGTTGGTGGTGCTCG
>NZ_JBQQCG010000068.1:0-67093 GCF_052245575.1 Streptomyces sp. 2A115
TCTCGGACTCCGGGGACGTGAAGGAGGCCGTGCTGTGGTTCGGCACTCTGGGATCCGGGGTCGTCCGAGCGACCCTGTTGCCCGGCCCTCGTACGCTCCTGAGTCGTGGGCTGCCCGATCCCCAAGTCCGGCCGCCGGGGCGGTACTTGTACGAGCCCGACGGTGCCGCCATCCGTGCCCATCTCGTCGCGGAGGTCGCCGAGGAGCTCGGCGGCGGGCTGATCGACGAGACGATCGCCTACGTCACCGCGGACTCGCTGATCCCCACTCCGTACGCCACCGCGTACGAGATCACCGACCGGCTTCCCTTCAATCTCAAGAAGTTGAAGGCTCTGCTGCGGCAGCGTGAGGTCGGTGTCCTGACCGTCAAGAAGCGCGGTTCGGCCGTCGAGCCTGAGGAGTTGCGGCGCAAGGTGAAACCTCAGGGGCCGAACTCCGCGACCGTGTTTCTGACGCGGGTGCGGGGCGCCCCGACGATGCTCGTGGGGCGCCGTGCCTGAACGAAAGCCGCGGGTTGTCATTTCGGCTGCGGGGCCGTCGTGGCTGTTCGCGCCCACGCGGCGGAGCCGCATATGTCACAGCCCCGCGCCCCTAAAAGACTGCGCAGTTCCCCGCGCCCCGAATGTCACGGAGTTTCCCGCCCCCCTGAATTCGGGGCGCGGGAACCCCTCGGAGAGTCTGGACGGGGACTAGGGAACTAGCCGTCCAACTGCTCCAGGGTCGCGTTCGACGGGCCCCTGCGGGACTGCTCGTCGCGGCCCACGTCCTCGGCCGCGCCCAGGACCCGTACCGCGTTCTGCCAGGTCAGCTTGGCGAGGTCGGTGGTCGACCAGCCTCGGTGCAGGAGCTCCGCGATCAGGTTCGGGTAGCCGGAGACGTCGCTGAGGCCGTCCGGTGTGAACGCCGTGCCGTCGTAGTCGCCGCCGATGCCGATGTGGTCCACGCCCGCCACCTCGCGCATGTGGTCCAGATGGTCGGCGACCGTCGAGACGGTCGCGACGGGGCGGGGGTTGGACTCCTCGAAGAGCCGGTGGACCTTCATCGCCTCGGGAGTCGTGGCGAGGTGGTGGACGCCGTGCTCGCGCATGTTCTCGTCGGCGGCGGCCGTCCAGTCGACGGCGGCCTGGAGGACGAACTTCGGGACGAACGTCACCATCGCCACGCCGCCGTTGCCCGGCACACGCTCCAGCACGTCGTCCGGGATGTTGCGCGGGTGGTCGCAGATCGCGCGGGAGGAAGAGTGGGAGAAGATCACCGGCGCCACGGACGTGTCCAGCGCGTCCCGCATCGTCGTGGCCGCGACATGGGAGAGGTCCACCAGCATGCCCAGGCGGTTCATCTCACGCACGACCTCACGGCCGAAGGCCGACAGGCCGCCGACACCCGGCTCGTCCGTCGCCGAGTCCGCCCACGCGATGTTGTCGTTGTGGGTGAGGGTCATGTAGCGGACCCCGAGCTCGTACAGGCCCCGCAGCGTGGCGAGGGAGTTGTCGATCGAGTGGCCGCCCTCCGCGCCCATGAGCGAGGCGATACGGCCCTCGCCGCGCGCCGCCTCCATGTCGGCGGCCGTCCGGGCGCTTTTCAGGTCCTCCGGGTACCGCGCGATCAACTGCCTTACGCAGTCGATCTGTTCGAGCGTCGCCGGGACCGCGCCGGGCAGGTCCGAGCGCACGTACACCGACCAGAACTGCGCGCCGACCCCGCCCGCGCGCAGCCGCGCCAGGTCCGTGTGCAGGTGAGCGCTCTGGTCGGCGGCGAGGTCGCGGGCGTCGATGTCGTAGCGGACCTGTTCGCGCAGCGCCCAGGGGAGGTCGTTGTGGCCGTCCACGACGGGGAACTCGGCGAGCAGTGCGCGGGCTTGGTCGAGGGAGGAGCCGGGGGCGGAGTCGGGAGAGAAGGACACGTGCGTCACTTCCCCGGGCCCGAACCGAACCCGAAACCGCCGCTGCCCGCGCCCTCGACCTTGGCGCGCAGTCGCTTGCCCTTCTCGGTGGCCTGGTCGTTGAGCTCCTGCTGGAACTCCCGCATCCGGCCGAGGAGTTCCGCGTCCTGCGTGGCCAGGATGCGGGCGGCCAGCAGACCCGCGTTGCGCGCGCCGCCGACGGAGACCGTGGCGACCGGGACGCCCGCCGGCATCTGGACGATCGACAGCAGCGAGTCCATGCCGTCGAGGTACTTCAGCGGGACCGGGACGCCGATCACGGGCAGCGGGCTGACCGAGGCGAGCATGCCCGGCAGATGGGCCGCCCCGCCCGCGCCCGCGATGATCACCTTGAGGCCGCGGTCCGCCGCCCCCTCCCCGTACGCGATCATCTCGCGCGGCATCCGGTGCGCCGAGACGACATCGACCTCGTACTCGATCTCGAACTCGTCCAGGGCCTGTGCGGCGGCTTCCATGACGGGCCAGTCGGAGTCCGAGCCCATGACGATGCCGACGACGGGCGACTCGGAGAACTCGGATGACGAACCTGCGGACGTGGTCATTCGGTGATCGTGCCCTTCAGATAGGCGGCTGCGTGGCGGGCGCGGTCGAGGGCGTCGTCCAGGTCGTCGCCGTAGGTGTTGACGTGGCCGACCTTGCGGCCGGGCTTCACGTCCTTGCCGTACATGTGGATCTTGAGCTGGGGGTCGCGGGCCATGCAGTGCAGGTACGCGGAGTACATATCGGGGTAGTCGCCCCCCAGGACGTTCACCATGACCGTCCACTTCGCGCGCGGGCGCGGGTCGCCGAGCGGCAGGTCCAGGACCGCGCGGACGTGGTTGGCGAACTGGGAGGTGATCGCGCCGTCCTGGGTCCAGTGGCCGGAGTTGTGCGGGCGCATGGCCAGCTCGTTGACGAGGATGCGGCCATCGCGGGTCTCGAAGAGCTCGACGGCGAGGTGGCCGACGACGTCGAGTTCCTTCGCGATGCGCAGGGCCAGCTCCTCGGCCTGGAGCGCGAGCGCGTCCGGGATGCCGGGAGCGGGCGCGATGACCGTGTCGCAGACGCCGTTGACCTGCTGGGACTCGACGACGGGATACGCGACGGCCTGGCCGTGCGGGGAGCGGACGACGTTCGCCGCGAGCTCGCGTACGAAGTCGACCTTCTCCTCGGCGAGGACGGGGACTCCGGCGCGGAAGGGGTCCTCGGCGTCCGCCACGGACCGTACGACCCACACGCCCTTGCCGTCGTAGCCGCCGCGGACGGTCTTGAGGACGACCGGGAAGCCGTCACCCTCGGCTCCCGCGGGGAGCCCTTCCGCCGCGAACGCCGCCACGTCGTCCGGACCGCTCACGATCCGGTGCCGCGGGCACGGCACGCCGATCTCGTCGAGCTTCGCCCGCATCACGCCCTTGTCCTGGGCGTGGACGAGCGCGTCGGGGCCGGGGCGGACGGGAATGCCGTCCGCCTCCAGGGCTCTGAGGTGCTCGGTGGGTACGTGTTCGTGATCGAAGGTGATCACATCGCAGCCCCGCGCGAAGGCCCGCAGCGTGTCGAGGTCGCGATAGTCGCCGATGACGACTTCGCTGACCACCTGCGCCGCGGAATCCTGGGGGGTGTCACTGAGGAGCTTGAATCTGATGCCGAGCGGGATGCCCGCCTCGTGTGTCATACGAGCGAGCTGCCCCCCGCCGACCATGCCGACTACCGGGAACGTCACACCCCCAGGGTATCGGCCGTATCGGGCCGCCCCTGTCGCGCGCATGATCATCGAAAGTTCCGCATGTTCATCACAGGCTGGACACATAATTCGGGTGATCACAGGCACCGAAGGGAACCGCTGGTTAGCATGGCGGAGTCGACGAAGGTTGACGAAAATGGCGTATACGACGAGACGGGGACTGGGCGACACCATGGGCAAAGGTGGTAAACGCAGGGCTCATGCCAGACCGCCCAGCGCCGTGCGCATGCGGATCGACCGGCTGACCAAGGAGGTCGCCAAGTTCGGCGCGGTCGGCGGGGCCGGTCTGCTCGTCAACCTGATCACGTTCAACCTGGTGCGCAGCGCCACGGACCTGCAGGTCGTACGGGCCAGTGTGATCGCCACGGTCGTCGCGATCGTCTCGAACTACATAGGGTTCCGCTACTTCACGTACCGCGACCGCGAGAAGAGCGGCCGCGGCAGGGAACTGACGCTGTTCGTGCTGTTCAGCGCGATCGGCCTGGTCATCGAGAACGGCTTCCTGTTCGCCGCCACGTACGGTCTCGGCCTCGACAGCGCACTGGCGAGCAACGTCTTCAAGTTCGTCGGTATCGGTATCGCGACGCTGTTCCGCTTCTGGTCCTACCGCACGTGGGTCTTCCGTTCGGTGCCGGCCAGCGACCCCGTGGCCGACGCTGAATCGTTCCTGGAGCGGCCGCGGGCGGCGCAGGCCTTCCTTCAGGAGGACCGTCCGACCCGGCAGTTCCAGCGCGTGCGCTGATCTTCCCCTCGTCCGGAACCGCAGTCGCCACCGGCTATCGAACCGTCGGCTATCGAACCGTCGGCTCCGGGCTCTCCCCCGCTGCCGGGCGCTTCACGGGCGTACGCGACAGGAACAGGCCGAAGACCGGGGGCTGGGCCTGGAGCATTTCCAGACGGCCGCCGTCGGCCTCGGCGAGGTCGCGGGCGACGGCCAGGCCGATGCCCGTTGAGTTGCGACCGCTGATGGCACGCTCGAAGATGCGGGCGCCCAGGTCGGCGGGGACTCCGGGGCCCTCGTCGGTGACTTCGATCACAGCCTGGTTGCCGGTGACGCGGGTGCGCAGGGCGACCGTGCCGCCGCCGTGCATCAGGGAGTTCTCGATCAGCGCGGCCAGCACCTGGGCCACCGCGCCGGGCGTGCCGACGGCCTGAAGATGGTGCTTGCCCGAGCTCACGATGGCCCGGCCCACGCTGCGGTAGGCCGGGCGCCACTCGGCGAGCTGCTGCTTGATGACCTCGTCGAGGTCGAAGGTGACGGCGGAGCCGGTGCGCGGGTCGCGGGAGTTGGTCAGGAGCCGTTCGACCACGTCCGTGAGGCGCTCGACCTGGCCGAGCGCGATGGTCGCCTCCTCCTTCACCGTGTCCGGGTCGTCGGTGAGGGTGATCTCCTCCAGCCGCATGGACAGAGCGGTCAGGGGCGTACGGAGCTGGTGCGAGGCGTCGGCCGCCAGGCGGCGCTCGGCCGTCAGCATGCGGGCGATGCGCTCGGCGGAGCTGTCCAGGACGTCCGCGACCCGGTCCAGCTCCGGAACGCCGTACCGCTTGTGACGCGGGCGCGGATCACCGGAGCCGAGCCGCTCGGCGGTCTCCGCGAGGTCGGTCAGCGGGGAGGCGAGCCGGTTGGCCTGGCGTACCGCGAGGAGGACGGCGGCGATCACCGCGAGCAGGGCGACCGCGGCGATGATCAGGAGCGTACGGCCGACCTCACGGGTGACCGCGGAGCGGGGCTCCTGAACCGTGACCGTCTCGCGCCCCTCGCCCGTGCGGACGGACTGGATGACGTCACCGGTGGGCTCGGCGCCGATGTGGATGGGGGCGCGGCCCGGGAGGTCGATGCGCGCGTACCGATCGCCCGTGACCTGTTCCTTCAGGACGCCGGCATTGATCTGCTCGTCGCCGAGGATACGGCTGTCGACGATGCTCACCAGCCGCACCGCCTCGGAGTCCACACGTTCCTGGGCGCTGCTGCTGATCGTGCGGGTCTCGACGATGACGAGCGAGACGCCGAACACGGCGATCACGACCAGCACGACGGCCAGCGTGGAGTTGATGAGTCGACGGCGCATGCCCGTACGTCAGCTTTCTCGGTACGACGAGTGGATCCCCGAGGGGGTCAGCTCTTCTCGAAGCGGAAGCCCACGCCACGTACCGTCGCGATGTACCTGGGGTTCGCCGCGTCGTCGCCGAGCTTCTTGCGCAGCCACGAGATGTGCATGTCGAGGGTCTTGGTGGACGACCACCACGTGGTGTCCCAGACCTCGCGCATCAGCTGGTCACGCGTGACGACCCGGCCGGCGTCCCTGACGAGGACTCGCAGCAGGTCGAACTCCTTGGCGGTGAGCTGGAGTTCCTCGTCGCCCATCCAGGCGCGGTGCGACTCGACGTCGATGCGCACCCCGTGCGTGGCGGGCGGCTGCTGGGGCTCGGCGGCGCCGCGCCGCAGCAGGGCCCGGACGCGGGCGAGCAGCTCGGCGAGCCGGAACGGCTTGGTGACGTAGTCGTCGGCGCCCGCGTCCAGGCCGACGACGGTGTCCACCTCGTCGGCGCGCGCGGTCAGGATGAGGATCGGGATGGTGTGGCCTTCGGCGCGCAGCCGACGGGCCACCTCCAGTCCGTCCATGCCGGGCAGCCCGAGGTCGAGCACGACCAGATCGATGCCGCCCTGGATGCCGGCGTCGAGCGCGGTGGGTCCGTCCTCGCGTACCTCAACCTCGTAGCCCTCCCGGCGCAGGGCGCGGGCCAGCGGCTCCGAGATGGACGCGTCGTCCTCGGCGAGCAGTACACGGGTCATGAACTGATGGTAGTCCGCCGCGGTCCAGCGCAGTGGGGGTGATCGACATGCGGGGTTCGCCCCAGCGGCGCTGGGCATGCGACGGACGAGCGCCCCTGGGGCTTACGGGTGAAAACCTGTGAACGACCTTCGATTCGTGTGGATAGTTCCATCCACACCTGTGATCCATCTCTCAAGTCGTGTCATGTGCCGCATTGACATGCTGTGTGGCTTTATCGTGACCAGATACCTGTATCCCACAGGGACCTTTGCCGGCCGCTCGGCCGTCGAAGGTCTCTTTCGTGCGCGGGCTGGTGTTCATCAGCCTCGACGGGAATGACCTGTGGCCGGGCCCCGAGCGCGAGGACGCGTGCCGGCCGCCTCCCCCACCGGGCGCGCGAGCTCCCCACTGCGGCACGCCCCGACCAGCAAGGAACGACCATGGCGTCCAGCCTGACGAAGGACTCGGTCTCCCCGGGCACCCCCGGGTCCGAGAAGACCTTCTTCGGCCACCCCCGCGGACTGGCCACTCTCTTCATGACCGAGATGTGGGAGCGGTTCTCCTACTACGGCATGAGGGCCCTGCTCCCGCTGTACCTGGTCGCCCCGGGCGGCCTGCACCTGAGCGCGACCACCGCGACCGCGATCTACTCGGTGTACCTGTCGCTCGTGTACCTGCTCGCCCTGCCCGGCGGCTGGTTCGCGGACCGCGTCCTCGGCCCTCGCAGGACCGTCGCCGTCGCCGGCCTGGTCATCATGCTCGGGCACCTGACCCTGGCCCTGCCCTCGTCCGGCACCTTCTACGCGGGCCTCGGTCTCGTCGCGATCGGCTCGGGACTGCTGAAGGCCAACATCTCCACGATGGTCGGCCACCTCTACGACGGCCCGGACGACCCGCGCCGCGACGGCGGCTTCACCGTCTTCTACATCGGCATCAACCTCGGCGCCTTCGCGGCGCCGCTGATCATCGGCACCATCGGTGAGAACGTCGACTGGCACCTGGGCTTCGCGCTCGCCGCGCTCGGCATGGCGCTGGGTCTGGCCCAGTTCCTGATCGGCCGCCGCCACCTCGACGCGCGCTCCGACCTCGTCCCGACGCCGCTGTCCGCCGCCGAGAAGGTCTCGACCCTGCGCAAGGCCGCGCTGTGGGCGGGCGTCGCCGCGGTCTTCTACGGCATCGTCGGCTTCTCCGGCCACTACACGCTGAACTGGATCCTGGTCCCGCTCACCCTCATCGGCCTGATCATCCCGATCATGGTCATCGCCCGCATCAAGCGGGACAAGGAGCTCGACCAGGTCGAGCAGTCGAAGATGTCCGCGTACATCTGGTTCTTCATCGCCGCGGCCGTCTTCTGGATGATCTACGACCAGGGCGGCTCGACCCTCTCGATCTTCGCCGAGTCGTCGGCCGAGAACAGCGTCTTCGGCTGGGAGTTCCCGGTCTCCTGGTACCAGTCGGTCAACCCGGTCATGATCATGGCCCTCGCCCCGGTCTTCGCCTGGGCATGGCTGGCGATGAACCGCAGCGGCAGGGAGCCGAGCACGATCGTGAAGTTCGCGTCGGGGCTGCTCCTGGTCGGCGCGTCCTTCTTCCTCTTCCTGGCTCCCCTGTCGATCGCCGAGGGCGGTCACAAGGCCGCCGCGCTGTGGCTGGTCGCCATCTACTTCGTACAGACCGTGGGCGAGCTGACCATCTCCCCGGTCGGCCTCTCCGTCACCACGAAGATGGCTCCCGCGAAGTACGCCTCCCAGATGATGGGCGTCTGGTTCCTCGCCGTCACCGCCGGCGACGCCACGACCGGTCTGCTCTCCATCGCGGGCGTCGGCCTGAACGGCATGGGCGTCGTCGCCCTGGAGGCCACCCTCGCGGTGATCGCCGGCTTCGCGGTGTACATGTACCGCAACAAGGTCAAGTCATTGATGGGCGACGTCCGCTGACCGCCCCGTAAGGGGCGCGGGGAACTGCGCGACCAGCCACAACGGACCCGCAGTTCCCCACAACACTCCACCCCGACGGCCCCTACGGCGTCCTACGCGAAGCGTGCCGCCGCGGCATGAACGTGAACACCGCTCCACCAAGCAGAATCGCCGTACCCGCTACGAGCCCGAGCGCCCGCAACATCCCACTGCCGTCAGAACCGGTGTCCGCGAGCCCACCCCCGGAGTCGGCGGCACCGGCGCCCGACGTACCGGCTCCACCGGCGGAGCCACCCGCCGCGCCACCCTCCTGGGCGGCCGTGTCCAGCGTCAGCGACACCGCGGACTTGGTCGGCGTACAAGTCGTCGTCGTACCAAGGGCCTTCACGGTCAGCACACCCGGCGAGAGCGTCGACTCGCCGTCCGCCCCCGGCTTGTACGTACCCGTCAGGTCAGGAATCTTCATGGGATCCCCTGACTTGATCGCCTCCGGGTTCGTCGGTCCCTCGACATTCACCGTGCCCTTGTCGGCGCCGCCCAGCACGACCTCCATCGACGGCTTGACCGAGTCCGCCGGGATATCGGCGGGGCTGTCCATCACGGACCCCTTGAACTGGACGGTCAGGTCGTAACTCCCGCCGCTCTTCTTGGCGTTGATCTGCACGGGCGAGGTCGCGTTCTTGTCGCCGATAGGCGTCTTGCAGGCGTACGGGATCGCGACTTCCTTGCCGGTGAAGTCGGTCTGGCCGCCGCCACCGGTGGAGCCTCCCGTGTCGCCGCCCTCGCTCTCGCTCCCGGACGGGCTCGGCGCGCCGCTCGTCGGCGGCGGGGTGGTGCTCTCGGTCGGATCGGGCGACGCGGGGGGCGAACCCCCGCCGCCCGCTGTCACATTGATGGTCGCCGCGGACTTCACCGTCTCCTTGGGCGCGCACTTGGTGTCCGTCGACATGACGTTGATGGCGTACGCGTCCGGCGTCAGCGTCACCTCGCCGGGCGTCGTCAGCTTCAGCGTGCCCTTCATGTCGGACAGCTTCATGTCCCCGCCCTTGGGGATGGCCGGGTTCTCGCGCGGCCCCTGCATCGCGATGTCGCCGCTCTGCGCACCGGCCGCCTTGAGCGTGCCGGACGGCTGGGCCGAGTTCGCCGGCAGGTCGATCAGGTCGGGGTTCTTCGAGGCCGCCTGGACGAACTTCCACACCACCTCGACCTCGTCGCCCACCTTCGCCGTCGCCGGTGCGGTGACCTCCACCTGGGTGGTGCCCTGCACGGGGTCGAGACCGGAGGCCGCGGGCGGTACGCACTCGGTCGCGTACGACACCTCGGCGGCCTGGGCCGGTGCCGCGGCCACGCCCAGCAGGACGCCGGCACCGCCGAGCATCATCGCGACTCCGGCCGCGCTCGCTCTCCGGCCGCCCCTCGGCCGGACTCCCGGTCGGACTCTCCGTTGCGTGCTCACGTGTTTCCCTTCCTGGTCGGGGTCGTCGGACTGTTCTCTTGCGGTGCGGAGAGCTGACCGGCCTCGGCCGCGCCCGGATCGGTGTCCGGGGTGAACCAGGGCAGAGTCGGGGTCGTACTGGGACGGGTACCGCGTTCGGTGTCGGTGTCGGCGCCCGACGCCGTGAACGTCGACGGGAGGCTCAACTTCGGTAGCCGCACGGTGACTTCGGGCAGTCGCAGTCCCCCGCGCCGCACGCCGTGCGCGCCACGGCCGGGGCGCCCGGGACGCTCCGGGTGCCTGACCCGGCCGGCGCCGACGCGTCCGGAGGACCTGCGCGGCCGTATCCGGTCCACCACGGCCATCCCGATCCGGAACACCGCGGCCGGTACGACGACGAAGACCAGGATCCAGAAGAGCGTCACGCCCCACGGGCGCCCCACGCCCCACGGCTGCTCGGCGAGCACCTTGCCGCCGAACTTCAGCGAGACCGTGTAGTCACCGTGCGCTCCGGACGTCAGCTCGACCGGCAGGGAGATCCGTGCCTTCTTGCCGGGCGCGATGGTGCCGCGCCACTGCTGTTCCTCCCACTGCGGGGCGAACACGCCGTGAGAGGTGCCGACTTGGAAGACGGGGTTCTTGACCGGGTCGGGTCCGACGTTGCCGACGGTGAAGACGAACTGGCGGGACGGTGGCGCGCCGAACCAGGTCAGCAGGCCGCTCGACCCGTCGAGCCGGGTGTCGGTGAGGACCGAGAGCCGACCGCCGCTCTGCTCCTTCGGCAGCGGCTCGACCTCGTGCCCGGCGACCAGGAGCGGGGCGTTCGCCTCCGCCTTCTCGCCGGTGACCGTGGCGACATGGACCACGCACGGGCACGGCTTGGGCGGTTCGACGACCGGCAGCTTTCTGCTGAACCTGCCCTTCGCGTCGGTGGTGGCGGCCCGGCCGTCCGCGTTGGCACAGGAGTTGGTGCCGCCGATCACGCCTCGGTCGGTCGATGACTGGCCGCAGATGAGCATCATCAGGATGGCCTTGGACCGCCAGCCGCTCCCCGTCACGGTGATCGAACCGCCCGTCCCCGCCTGGGACTTGGAGAGTTCGACCACTGGTTTCTCCGCAGCGGCCGCCGGCACTCCCGCAGGCACTCCCGCCAAGGGGAACAGGGCGAGCGCGAGCACCGCCACCACCGCCGGAATCCGCACCTTGCCGCTCACGACACCGCTCCCGTCAACTCGTCTTCCGTACGCGGCTGTTCGGCGCCCGCGATCTGAGGCGGTGGGCGCCTACGACGTCGTACGAACCGTCCTACGAACCAATGGCCGCCGCCCGCACACACCACGAGCCCGCCGACCACGCCCGCCACCGCTCCCCACGGCACGAACCGCGCCGAAGCACCCGCCTCGTCACGCGCCCCGCCCGCCGCCGTGACCGTGACCTTCACCTCGACCGAGTCGAGCGCGGGCCGGTCGGGCCAGGGTTCGGTGAGTGTGACGCGGCGGCCGGGGAGCAGTTCGACGGGCAGGGTGCGCGGGGCGCGGTCGAGCACCTCGCCGAACAGGCCCTCGGCGCGCACTGCGAGCTTCGGGGTCAGCACGGTGGTGCCGCGGTTGACCAGCTCGTACGAGATACGGCCGGCACGGACGGCCACGTCCTCGACGGTGAGCGCCGAGAGCGTCGGGCCGCCGACCCGCAGGTGGACGCGTACGGCCGCGGACCGGCCGGCGCCGGTGGCGACGATCGCTCCGGGGTGGTCGCCGGGGGTGGTGCCCACCGGGACGCTCACCGTGAACGGCACGTCCGCGCGCGTACGCGCCGGGATCTTCACCGTCCGCTCGGCGAAGGTGATCCAAGCGCCGGTGTCCGTCGCCTTCGCGCGGACCGAGAGGCCGCCGCCTCTGCTGTTGTCGGCGTCCGCGCCCCGGAGCCGTACGGTGAGCGGGTCCCTGCCCGGATTGATCACCGACACCGTGTCCTCCATGACGGTGCCGGGCGCGCCCTCGGCGTAGAAGTAGGGCCGACCGTCCTGGCCACCGGTCGAGGGCACGACGGACCAGCCGTCGTCGGCCGTGGCGGTGGGGGCGACGGCCAGCAGGGTGACGGCGGCGAGACAGAGGGCGCGGGCGGCGGGCAGCACGGACGGCATCGGCGGCTCCGGGTGGTCGGCGGCTCCGGGTGGTCGGCGGCTCCGGGTGGTCGGCGGCTCTGGATGGTCGGCGGCTCTGGATAATCAAGCGAAAGCGCAGGTCAGCGGGAAGCCTGGTGCCTGCGCGTCAGCCACAGCACGCCCGCCGCGCCCGCCAGCAGCACTGTGCCGCCCAGCGTGCCGAGCGCGATCGCGTTGTCCTGCGGGCCGGTCTGCGGCAGTTCCTCGCCGCCCGCGGGGGCGCTCTCCGAGGAGCCCGAGGTCCCACCGGACGTTCCACCCGAGGTCCCGCCCGACGCCGTGACGTCGAGGGTCAGCGCGGGCTTGGGGTTGTTCGTGGGCGTGCACGTGGTGGTCGTGCCGAGCGCCTTGATGGTCAGCACGCCCGCCGTGAAGGTGACCTTGCCGCTCTTCCCGGGCGTGTACGTGCCGCTCATGTCGCTGATTTTGATGGGGGTGTTGGCGGGGATCGCCTCCGCGTTGGCCGGTCCCGTGACCCTGACCGTGCCGCTGTCCGCGCCGCCCACCTTGATGACGGCGCTCGGGTTCATCGCGCCCTTGCCCAGTTCCACCGGGCTGGACGAGACGCCCTTCTGCCAGGACATGGTGAGCTTGTAGCCGCTACCGCTCTTGACGCCCTTGATGTCGATGGGCGAGACGGCGGACTTGTCGCCGATCGGGGTCTTGCACTGGTAGTTGACGTTCACGACGTCGGCCCGTGCTACGGGGGCGGCCATCAGCACCGCCGAGCCGGCCAGGGCCGCGACGGACGCGAGCGCGGCGGTTCGTTTCTGGTACGTCCGGTATGACACGGTCCCCTCATTCCTGCAGGCATGGAAGGCATTGAGGCATCGAAGGCGTTCCTGACGGGACGTTCCTGACGACACATCAGATCGGCCGTCAAGGTACGCCCGGGGCCTTGTCGAGGGAAGACAAAGTGCGCGCCGGATCCGTGAGCATCCGGCGCGCGTGTAGTGACGTACGAAGAAAAGTTCGAAGAAAGGTACGAACCGCGGGTAACCCGAGGTGGGACTTACGCCGGTGCTCCGAGCTCCGCCCAGACCGTCTTGCCCGCGACCCCGGCCGTGCGGATCACGCCCCAGTCCAGGCACAGGCGCTGCACGATGAACATCCCGTGGCCGCCGGGACGCCCGGCTCTGTGCGGGGTGCGCGGGGCGGGCTGGCCCGCACCCCGGTCGGAGACCTCGACGCGGAGCACCTTGTTGTCGCAGGTGATCCAGAGCTCGTCGGGGCCCTCGGCGTGCAGACACGCGTTGGTGACGAGCTCGGAGACGACCAGCAGGACGTCCTCGGCCGCGGCCCGCTGGTCGGCGGTCGCGGCGGGCAGCCAGCCCCACTCGTACAGCGCCTGGCGGGCGAAGTCGCGCGCGAGCGGGACGACACCGCTCTCACCGCCGAAGTTCAGCCGACGGGCGGCACGCCCGGCGGCTGAGCCGCCCGGTGACGTCCCGGAAGCGCCGTCGGCGCCCGGTTCCGGGCCGCGGTCGCCCGGCGAGTAAGGCCGGGTGGTGCTCATCAGCGCTTCACCTCACCGATTCACCAGTTCATGATTCAAGACTCAGTACTCAACTCAAGGCACTCGAGACATTCGAAAGCTCAGGACACCCGGGACCCGTGAGTCGTCACACTCGGGATCCGTGAGCCGTCCGGGACTGCCGCACGTCTGCCGTTCGGTCTGCTGACATATTCAGGATGTCTCCTGCCCGACCGAACCGTCAGAACACCCACTTATTCGACGTGGACGCTGTGACTCTGGTAACGCGTTGATCACACGGAGACAACTGAGGCATAACTTTGCCGTAGGGCGACGCTTCAGGGCGACCGGGGTCGGGTCACTCGGGCTTGTCGGCCACTCGAGTCGGCCACCCGAGTTCGTCGGCCGGCCGGCTTGTCGGCCGAGCGGCCCCCTCGGGCTCGTCGGCCGGTCGACTTCGCCGGCTAGTCGGGTTTGCGGGGTTCGTCGGGCTTGCCCCGCTTGTCGGCCAGAGCCGCTTCCAGTGTGTCATGCACAGTAAAAACGGCCTCCGCCCCGGTGATCTCGAAGACCCGGGCCACCACCGGCAGCATCCCGGCCAGATGGACTCCGCCTCCGGCGGCCTCGGCTTTGAGACGGGCACCGAGCAGCACGTTCAGCCCGGTGGAGTCGCAGAACTCGAGCCGCGAACAGTCCACGACCAAGCGTGTGAACCCACGACCGAGGCAGCTTTCGAGTGGCCCACGCAACAAATCGGCCGTGTGGTGATCCAACTCACCCGCCGGGGTCACGACGGCACTAGTGCCCTCTTCCCGCACCTCGACCAGAAGCCGGCCCGACTGTGCGCTGCCGACCGTCCCGCGGTCCATGCCGTCTCTCTCTTCCGACCATCGTGACTGTTGATTGATGCCCTCGAACACTACGCCTTCCCTACGACCTCCGACACCTGAACAACCGCCAACAAACGGACATTTCACCATGGATCGCACTTGCGGCAGGCTCGCGGAAGCGGGTAGGGCTAGTAGAGACAGTTTTCGACCCGGCCGGCTTTGGAGGCGCCGCACACCGCAGTTCACGTATCGGCATCGGCAGCCATATGCCGAGAACGATGGAGGACACCATGTCACCCCGGCTCGACGAATCGCATACCCAGAGGGCGACGTCGACACCCCCTTTGGAACGCCTGGAAGAGCAGCCCCTCGACGAGCTCGTCGAGAGTGTCGAGAGCGCCGGGCTCGCCGGACTTCCGGAGATCCCCCCGTACGACGAGGTGGGGCCGGTGGACGCGCGGGCCCTGTCCAAAACCCTCTTCGAGCGGCTCGAGTCGCTGGAAGAAGGCACGCACGAGTACTCGTACGTCCGTAACACCCTGGTCGAACTCAACCTTGCCCTGGTGAAGTTCGCCGCCTCCCGGTTCCGCTCCCGCAGTGAGCCGATGGAGGACATCATCCAGGTCGGCACCATCGGCCTGATCAAGGCGATCGACCGGTTCGAGCTCAGCCGCGGCGTCGAGTTCCCGACCTTCGCGATGCCGACCATCGTCGGCGAGATCAAGCGGTTCTTCCGCGATACATCATGGTCCGTGCGCGTGCCGCGCAGACTCCAGGAACTCCGCCTCGACCTGGCCAAGGCGGGCGACGAACTCGCGCAGCAACTGGACCGCGCTCCGACGGTGGGAGAGCTGGCGGATCGTCTGGGCCTGTCGAACGACGAGGTCGTCGAGGGCATGGCGGCGTCCAACGCCTACACGGCCAGCTCGCTGGACGCCCAGCCCGAGGAGGACGACTCCGAGGGCGCGCTGGCGGACCGGATCGGCTACGAGGACCACGGGCTCGAAGGCATCGAATACGTCGAGTCGCTCAAGCCGCTGATCGCCGAACTCCCGTCGCGCGACCGGAAGATCCTGTCCCTGCGCTTCGTCGCCAACATGACCCAGTCGGAGATAGGCGACGAGCTGGGCATCTCCCAGATGCACGTGTCACGCCTGTTGTCCCGGACGTTGGTGCGGCTGCGGAGGGGGCTGACGGTCGAGGAGTGACTCCTCGCGCCGACGGCACCGAAAGGGCACCAGACGGCCCCGGACGGCACCAATATTGGTTTTGGCTGTGGCGCTCGTACGAGTCCGGCCGACGGGGAGTGGTCCTGTCGGCGGGGCTCGGCGGGCGCCATCGCCGTTTCCGTGGCCGGTCCGACAACCGGCTCTGCGTCCGGTCTGCCGACGGCTCCGGCCCTCGTCCTGCCAAGCGGCCTTGTGCCGCATGGGGTTAACGCCGCAAACCTCTTTCCTCTCCGCCTCCCTTCCATCACTATGGTCACCCGCCAGACTGGCCGGTACGTCAGGAGTCCGGCGGGCTCGATCGCGGAGGGCGGGGAGGCGGGAGGATGGTTCGGGCTCGGGGCGGGCGGCGCCCCGCCAACGACGGCGACAACGCTGACGACACCGAGGCCGGCGGCGCGGACGGCGTCGAGGACGGCGGCGTGCACACCGGCGCGTCCGACGCGCGCCTCACCGAACTGCTGCGCGCCGACACTCCCACCGCGTATCCGGCACTCCGCGAACTGCGAAGACGCCACCGCCCCGCGCTCCTCGCCTACGCCCGCCTGTGCACCGCGCACGACTCCGCCGCACGGCAGTTGACGGCGCAGACCTTCACCCTCGCCGCCCAGGAGACAGCGCGCGGCACCGACCCGTCCGGTCCGTGGCGGCACCAACTCCTGCTGCTGGCAGGGCGGGTGGCCGCCGCGTGGACCGAGGACGAGCGCGCCGTCCGCCTCGACCCCGGGCTGCTCATCCTGCTGCGCGCGGAGGGCCCCGACGGTCCCGTACCGCCGATGCTGGCGGCATTCCAGTCGCTGCCCTCCCGGGTCCGGGGCCTCATCTGGTACGGGATCGTGGAGCGCGAACCCGAGGACACCACGGCCGGTTTCCTCGGAGTCACCCGTGAGGACGTGACGTACGGGACGGAGCCTGCGCTCCAGGCGCTGAGTCAGGCCTGTCTGAGGACCCGCCTCGCCGCCTCCGGCGACCCGAGCTGCCAGGACTTCCGCCGCCTGATCGAGGAGTCGGTACGCCCCGACAACCCGCGCTACAGCGCCGACCTGCACACCCACATGGCGGACTGCGCGCACTGCACCACCGCGTACGAGGAGCTGTCGGCCCTGCGCGAGGCCCCGCGCACGGCGCTGGCGGAGGGCCTGCTGCCGTGGGCCGGAACGGCGTACGCCAGGGACGCCCTAGCCGCCGAGGCCGGCGCCGGTGCGGGTGCGGGCCCGGCGTCGGCACTGTGGCCCCCGTCCCGCCGCTTCGTCCTGGCCTCGGCCGCACTGGGCGTGGCCCTGGCACCGCTGCTGCTGTTCCTGCTGTCCTCGGGCGGCTCGCAGCCCCAGCGGGCGGGGGACGCCGTCACCGCCCCGGCGAACCCACCACCACAGGTGACGGCGACGGCAACGGTGTCGGTCACCCCGTCGCCGCCCCCTTCCAAGTCCCTGACTCCGACGAAGAGTTCATCCCCATCGAAGAAGCCGACGCCCTCGAAGTCGTCGTCGCCCACTCCCGCCCCGGCTCCCCCACCGAACGGCGGCTACGCCCAGGTCGTGAACCTCGCCTCGGGCCGTTGCCTGGACATCCGGGACGGCGACCTGGAGAAGGGCACGGACGCCGTCACCGCCTCCTGCACCTCGGCCCGCACCCAGCGCTGGCGCGTCGACACCGACCGGGGCGTCCTGCAGTCGTACGCGGACCCCGACTTCTGCCTGGACAGCCGCGGCGCGACCGACGACGGCATGGGCATCTGGGAATGCGACTCGGTCGACGGCCGCAACGGCCAGAACCTGAGGTTCGCGGTGACCGCGGCCGGCGTGATCCGCCCGGCCATCGCCGCTGACCAGGCGCTGACGCCGGACGGCGGCGAAGGCCTGGATCTGTCCCCGGACACGGGGCGGGCGGAACAGCGGTGGCGGGCGGGGGCGGGCCCGGCCTGAGGCCGATCGCGTATTACCTTCCCCTGCCTTCCCCGTAGAGCCCGGTTCGGGCTCGTGGCCTCCGGGGGCCCCGCAGCAACTTTGGTCGCGGCCCCCCGCCCCGGCGTCATCCCTTGGTCGGCCGCCACGCGACCACCGACCGATATCGGGACGTGTCAGGACCTTCTTAGCGTGGGTCCATGACGATCGCGAGCAAAGAGAAGCCGGTGCGGCGCGGGGGCGTACGGGCCGAGGAACGGGCGCTCGCACCCGACCTCGCGCGCGGATTCATGTTGTTGCTCATCGTCCTCTCCAACACGGCCTTCCATCTCTGGGCGGCGCGGGGCGGACCTTCGGGATGGCAGCCCGTGGACGGCTCGTGGCTCGACCACGCGGTGCAGTTCACCATGATCACCGTGCTGGACCTGCGGATCTATCCGCTCTTCGCGTTCCTCTTCGGCTACGGGATGATGCAGCTCTATCTGCGGCAGACGACCGCGGGCACCTCCGAGCGGGACACGGTCCGGATCCTGCGCAGGCGCAGTCTCTGGCTGATCGTCATCGGCCTGACGCACTCCGCTCTGCTGATGGCGGGTGACATCGTCGGCTACTACGGAGTGCTGAGCCTCGTCCTCGGCCTCGTCTTCCTGCGTCGAAGCGAACGCGCACTGAAGTGGTGGATCTGGATCGGTGCCGCCCAACTGGTCCTCGTGTCACTGCAGCCGGTCGTATCGGCTCTGCTCCAGGGAGAGTTGGGGTCCCTCGGGAACGCCGCCGACGCGGATGCGGGCTACGTGGCGTACGCCGCGGAGGAGAAGAGCTGGCTCACTGCGGCCGGCACCCGCGTGTCCACCGGCCTGTATGTCACCTCCGGCGGCCTGCTCGCGCTCGTCGGCGGCGGCTACGTCATCTTCCTGCTCGGTTTCTGGGCGGCACGCCGCCGTGTCCTGGAGGAACCAGGGCTCCATCGGACCCTGCTGCGCCGCACGGCCGTCATCGGCATCACGGTCGGCTGGCTCGGCGCACTGCCCGCCGCGCTCGCCCACGTCGGCGCCCTCGACGTACCGGACGACGCGCAGAGCGAAACGGGAGCGCTCTACATACTCCGGGAACTCACGGGCAACGCCGCCGGACTCGGCTATGTCGCCGCCGTCGCCCTGTTCGCGCACTGGTGGACGAGCAGGAGGGCCCGACGGGGTTCAGCGGTCGCGGCGGCGGTCTCGGCGGTCGGCAAGCGGTCCCTGTCCTGCTACCTCGCGCACTCGCTGCTCTTCGCACCGGTGCTGGCCGCCTGGGGCCTCGGGCTGGGCGAACACCTGACCAGCGCGACCATGGCGCTCTTCGCGGTCGGCGTCTGGCTGATCACCGTGGCGGGGGCGTACGCCCTGGAGCGGGCGGGGCGCCGGGGGCCGGTGGAGGTGGTGCTGCGGCGGCTGATGTACGGGGGCCGGGCGGGGTGACGCGGCTGGGCTGGGCCCTTCGGGGGATGGGGCCCAGCCCGGCGGGTGTGACTTGGCTTGGTCGCTGCCGAGCGTTCCGTGGGACGGTGACACGACTCTGCAGGTCGTGTGTGGCTGGTCGCGCAGTTCCGCACGCCCCTGACGGGGCGGTCGGAGCAACTGTGGCGGACCGGGGCGGGCCAACTCGCCCCTCGCCGTGGAGCCGTACGGCTCAAGCACCCTCAGCGAACAGCTCCCACGCGTCGCTGACCTGATAGGAGCGTTCGAGCCAGGCGCCGAGTTCGTCCATATCTGTGGAGGAGAGAACGCGCTCGCGGACGGCATCCGGTACGTCAATCCGGCGCCACTGAAGATTACGCAGAACGCTCTCCGCCCTCTCCTGGGCCCGCCCCTCCTCCCGGCCCTCCTCGCGTACCTGCTCGGCGAGCGGGTGTCGCCAGAAGTACTGGATCGCCGTCATCAGGTCCCTCCACATCTGCTGTGCCTGGGGGTCTGCCAGGCATGAGTCGACGAAACGTCTGGCAGGGCACACGGTTGGCCCGCTCGGTGTGGCCGCAGCGCGGGCAGCGCTGTCGGCTTTCAGGCCGGCCGCGAGCGCGCTGTAGGCGTCGACGACCTTCTTCACCACCCGCACCGCGGGCTGTGCCGACAGCCCGAATGTGGCCTTGATGTCCGCGTAGACCAGCTTCTGCAGGCCGTTGCGGTCCTTCACACCCGACTCGAACGCAACCTGGGAGACGTGGCCGGCGGCCCGGTTGCAGGCGCGCAGGGTCGCCTCCAGCGCCGCCGCCTGTCGCACGGCTGCCCGGCGGAGCCGGGAAATGCGAACAACAGCCCGATGGGTCACTGGTGGTGATGATCTGGCAACGGTCGGCGTTCATGCGTGTGGTGGTCGTACTACGGAGCGCTCCGCGCCCGGCGTGGAACAGTTGCGGCGATGCTCCGCATCACGATCACGGGAGGCGATTCCTCCCCGGCGTGAACGCCAGGGCATCCTCGCCAGAATCAGGTGAAGTCAGGCCTGTTCCGCACAACCGCCTGATCACCGCCCGTCGTCAGCCCCCTCGGAGCCATCCAGGAGGCGCCGGACGGAATCCCGCCCTCAGGCCACACCGGCCCCGTCCTCCCCGTCATACTCGGGCGCCCTTCCGCCACACCTCACGGACCAGGGGTACGCCCGGCCGGTACGCCAGATGCACATGACTCGGCGCGTCGAGGAGGACGAGGTCGGCACGGGCGCCTGGCGTGAGGCGGCCGACGTCCTCCCGGCGCAGCGCCCGCGCACCGCCCGCCGTCGCCGACCACACCGCCTCGTCCGGCGTCATCCCCATGTCCCGTACCGCGAGGGCGATGCAGAAGGGCACGGAGGAGGTGAACGACGAGCCTGGGTTGCAGTCGGTCGACAGGGCGACCGTGACGCCGGCGTCGAGGAGGCGGCGGGCGTTCGGCCACTCGGCGCGGGTGGAGAACTCGGCCCCCGGGAGGAGCGTGGCCACCGTGTTGCCGTTCGCGAGCGCGTCCACGTCCGCGTCCGTCAGGTGGGTGCAGTGGTCCGCGCTCGCCGCGTCCAGTTCGACCGCGAGCTGGACGCCGGGGCCGTACGACAGCTGGTTGGCGTGGACGCGCGGGTGCAGCCGCTTCGCCTTGCCCGCCGTGAGGATCGCGCGGGCCTGGTCGCCGTCGAAGGCGCCCTTCTCGCAGAAGACATCGATCCAACGGGCGTACGGGGCGCAGGCGTCGAGCATCTCGCCGGTGACCAGGGCGACGTACGCGGCGGGGTCCTCGGCGTAGTCGGGCGAGACGATGTGGGCGCCGAGGTAGGTGACCTCGTCGGTGTGGCGGGCGGCGATGCGCAGGGCGCGGGCCTCGTCCTCGACGGTCAGGCCGTAGCCGGACTTCGTCTCGAACGTGGTCGTGCCCTGGCGGAGGGCCTCGGCGAGGTAGTGCGTGAGGTTGCGCTCCAGGTCCTCGTCCGTCGCGGCGCGGGTCGCGGCGACCGTCGTACGGATGCCGCCGGCGCTGTAGGCCCGGCCCGACATGCGGGCGTTGAACTCCTGGGTGCGGTCGCCCGCGAAGACGAGGTGCGAGTGGGAGTCGACGAAGCCCGGAATCACCGCGCGGCCACCGGCGTCGACCCGATTGTCAGTGGCGGGTGCTTCTCTTGAATCACCGGTCCACGCGATGCGGTCGCCGTCGATGACGACGGCCGCGTTCTGGATCAGACCGAGAGGGGACGCGTCACCGAGGGAGGGGTCGTTGGTGACCAGGCTGGCGATGTTGGTGATGACGGTGGTCGTGCTGCTGCTCATGGCGTCCTCATGGGCGTTCGGGGCAGTCGGGGCGATGGGAGCGGGGGAAGCCGGAGGAGTGGGGGAAGCGCGGGTCAGGCGCGCAGGGCTTCGACCGCGTCGGCGAGGGCTTGCGGCACGTTCGGTACGAGGGTGTGGGCCCCGTCGCGTACGACGTGTCGGCCGGCCACGACCGTATGGCGGACGTCGGCGGCTGTCGCGGCGAATACGGCCGTCTCGGCGCCGAGGCGCGGCAGCGGTCCCGCTGTTCTGACCGAGTCGAGCGCGACGGTCGTGAAGTCGGCGAGGGCGCCGGGCTCCAGCGTGCCGGCCTGATCCCAGCCGAGGGCCGCGTGGCCGTCGGCGGAGGCCGCGCGCAGGAGTGCGGCCGCCGTCCAGTGGCCTCGGGTGCGGGTGCGCAGGCGCTCGTTCAGCTCCATCGCGCGCGCCTCTTCGAGCAGGTCGATGACGGCGTGGCTGTCGGAGCCGAGGGAAAGCGGCGAACCCGCTTTCTGGAGCGCGACTGCCGGTCCGATGCCGTCGGCGAGGTCGCGCTCGGTGGTGGGGCACATGCACGTGCCGGTCGTGGAGTCACCGAGCAGCGCGATGTCCTCGTCCGTGAGGTGCGTGTTGTGGACGCCCGTCGTGCGCGGGCCGAGCACTCCGTGGTCGGCGAGCAGCCGGGTGGGTGTGCACCCGTGCGCTTCCCGGCAGGCGTCGTTCTCCGCCGTCTGCTCGGACAGATGCACATGGAGCGGGGCCCGCCGCTCCTCGGCCCACCGCGCCACCGTCGCCAACTGCCGTGCGGGCACGGCCCGTACGGAGTGGACGGCCGCACCGATCCGTGCGTGATCCCGGTCCTTGAGAACTGAACAGCGTTCCGCCCAGGCCTCCGCGGTGCCGTCGGAGAAGCGGAGCTGATGCCGGTTCGGGGCCTGTCCGAAGCCTGCGGAGAGATAGGCGGTGTCGAGGAGCGTGATGCGAATGCCCGCGTCCGCCGCGGCCTCGATGAGCGCCTCGCCCATGGCGTTCGGGTCGGCGTACGGGGTGCCGCCCGGGGCGTGGTGGACGTAGTGGAACTCGCCGACCGCCGTGACACCGGCGAGGGCCATCTCGGCGTACACCGCGCGGGCGAGCGCGTGGTACGTCTCCGGGGTCAGCCTGTCCGCGAAGGAGTACATGACCTCACGCCAGGTCCAGAAGGTGCCGGAGCCGACTTGGACGGTGCCGCGCAGCGCGCGGTGGAAGGCATGGCTGTGGGTGTTGGCGAGGCCGGGGAGGGTCAGGCCGCGGAGGGGCTCGACGCCGGGGGGTGGGGTGCCGGTGTTCGTGCGGACAGCGGTGATGCGACCGTCGTGGACCTCCACGGCCACGCCCGGCTCGACGTGCGTGTCGAGCCAGGCATGCTCCAGCCAGTACGTCTGCGTCTGCGTCACCTGCGGGCCAGCCCTTCCAGTACGTCGGCGAGTGCGGTCACCCCGGCCACGCAGTCGTCCTCGGCGGCGTACTCGGCCGGGGAGTGCGAGACACCGGTGGGGTTGCGCACGAACAGCATGGCGGTCGGGATGCTCCCGGCGAGGATTCCGGCGTCGTGTCCGGCGCCGGTACCGAGCACCGGGACCCGGAGCCCGGGGTCGGCGTCCCTGCCGAGGATGCGGGCGAGTTCGTCGCGCAGGGCGTGCTCGAACTCGACGACCGGGGTGAACGACTCCCGGACGATGTCGAGCTGGATGCCGTGCGCGTCCGCGTACTCGCGGGCCGCCTTCTCGATGCTGTCGACGACCGTGTCGAGGGTCGCCTGGTCGGCGGCGCGGGAGTCGAGCCAGCCGCGTACGAGGGAGGGGATGGCGTTCACTCCGTTCGGCTCGACCGAGATCTTGCCGAAGGTGGCGACGGCGCCGGCGAGCTCGGCCTGCCGCCGGGCCGCGAGCACGGTCTCCGCGTACGACAGCATCGGGTCGCGGCGGTCCACCAGGCGAGTGGTGCCCGCGTGGTTGGCCTCGCCCCGGAAGTCGAACCGCCAGCGGCCGTGCGGCCAGATGGCACTGGCGATGCCGACCTGGTCGCCGGTCAGGTCGAGGGCGCGGCCCTGCTCCACGTGCAGCTCGACGAACGCGCCGATACGGGCGAGGCGTTCCGGGTCCGGACCGATGGCCGCCGGGTCGTACCCGGCACGCTCCATCGCCTGCGGGAGGGTGATCCCGTCGGCGTCCGTGAGCCGGTGCGCCTGCTCGACGGTGAGCTGCCCCGAGGTGAGCCGGGACCCGACACAGGCCAGCCCGAAGCGGGCGCCTTCCTCGTCACCGAAGTTGACGATGGCGAGGGGTCTGGTGAACTCGACGCCCCGGGCGCGGAGTTCATCCAGCGCGGCGAAGGACGACACGACACCGAGGGGGCCGTCGAAGGCGCCGCCGTCGGGGACCGAGTCGAGATGGGACCCGGTGACGACAGCGTCCCCGGCGGCGGGGTCCCCGAGCCAGGCCCACTGGTTCCCGTTCCGGTCCAGCTCGTGGACCAGCCCCCGGGCCCGGGCCTGCTCCTCGAACCAGGCCCGGCACTCGACATCGGCGGCCGTCCAGGCGTACCGACGGTAGCCACCGGAGTCGGGGTGCCGCCCGATGGGTTCGAGGTCCCGCCACATTTCCTGGAACGAGGGAGCCACTGAGTCCTGCTGAGCTTTCCAGCTCGGTCCCGCATCCTTCAGCCCGTCCGGCGATTGAGGACGAGGCCGTTCAGGCCGACCGGGGGACTGGGGGCGGAGCCCCCAGCGGGGCCCAGGGGCAGAGCCCCTGGTTTCGGGAAGGGGCGGGGTGGGGGAAGAGTCCCGCCCCCCGCCACGCGGCACGCGCACGCTCACTCGCCTTCCCGCATGGGAACCCGCACACCACGCTCGTCCGCCACCGACTCCGCGATGTCGTACCCGGCGTCCACATGCCGGATGACGCCCATGCCGGGGTCATTGGTCAGCACCCGGCGGATCTTCTCGCCGGCCAGCGCCGTGCCGTCGGCGACGGTCACCTGACCGGCGTGGATGGAGCGGCCCATGCCGACGCCACCGCCGTGGTGGATGGAGACCCAGGACGCCCCGGAGGCCACGTTGACCATGGCGTTCAGCAGCGGCCAGTCGGCGATCGCGTCCGAGCCGTCGAGCATGGCCTCGGTCTCACGGTACGGAGAGGCGACGGAACCGGCGTCGAGGTGATCGCGGCCGATCGCCAGCGGAGCCGCCAGCTCACCCGAGGCGACCATGTCGTTGAACCGCTCACCCGCCCGGTCCCGCTCCCCGTACCCGAGCCAGCAGATCCGCGCCGGAAGCCCCTGGAACTGAACCCGCTCGCCGGCCATCTTGATCCAGCGGTGCAGGGACTCCTTCTCGGGGAAGAGCTCCAGGATCGCCTTGTCGGTCTTGTGGATGTCGGAGGCCTCGCCGGACAGGGCGGCCCAGCGGAAGGGGCCCTTGCCCTCGCTGAACAGCGGCCGGATATAGGCGGGCACGAAGCCGGGGAAGGCGAACGCCCGCTCGTACCCGGCGAGTTGGGCCTCACCCCGGATGGAGTTGCCGTAGTCGAAGACCTCGGCTCCGGCGTCCATGAAGCCCACCATGGCCTCCACGTGCCGCGCCATCGACTCACGGGCACGGGTGGTGAACCCGGCCGGGTCCTTCGCGGCGTACGAGGCCATGTCGTCGAAGTCGACGCCCACGGGCAGGTAGGCCAGCGGATCGTGGGCCGAGGTCTGGTCGGTCACGATGTCGATCGGTGCGCCCTCGGCGAGCATGCGGGGCAGCAGTTCAGCGGCATTGCCGAGCAGCCCGATGGAGAGCGGCCGACGGGCGTCACGAGCCTCGACGGCGAGCTGGAGGGCGTGCTCCAGGGAGTCGGCCTTCACGTCCAGGTACCGGTGCTCGATGCGGCGCTCGATCGCGCGCGGGTCGACGTCGATACAGATGGCGACGCCGTCGTTCATCGTCACGGCGAGCGGCTGGGCGCCCCCCATGCCACCGAGCCCGGCGGTCAGCGTGATCGTCCCCGCGAGCGTCCCGTCGAACTTCTTCGCGGCGACGGCGGAGAACGTCTCGTAGGTGCCTTGCAGGATGCCCTGCGTGCCGATGTAGATCCACGACCCGGCCGTCATCTGCCCGTACATGGTCAGGCCGAGGGCCTCCAGGCGCCGGAACTCCTCCCAGTTCGCCCAGTCGCCCACCAGGTTGGAGTTGGCGATGAGAACACGCGGTGCCCACTCGTGGGTCTGCATGACGCCGACCGGCCGGCCGGACTGGACGAGCATCGTCTCGTCCTGCTTGAGCGTCCGGAGCGTACGGACCATGGCGTCGAAGGAGCGCCAGTCACGGGCGGCCTTGCCGGTGCCGCCGTAGACGACGAGCTTGTCGGGGTGCTCGGCGACCTCGGGGTCGAGGTTGTTCTGCAGCATCCGCAGGGCGGCTTCCTGCTGCCATCCCAGGGCGCTCAGTTCCGTACCGCGCGGTGCTCGAACGGGGCGGGGTCCTGACATGGTCTGCCTCCTGGCGGGCTGGTGGGGACTCCGGCGATGCTGTCGATATTCACATCCTGACTTCCTGAATAGAACTAGTCAATACATTCGTGCGTCAGCGCGAGCGCGGCGCGGGTGTTTGGCTGGATGTATGGCGGCATACACAGGCACCGGAGACACGGGCGCAGGGGACGCGGACACGGCGGGCGAAACGCCGGACGGAACACCGGACCGATGTCCGGGATTCGGCCCTCCGCATGCGGCGACGGACGGGGGCGCGCGGCGGGACGAGGCCGTCCGCGCCGCTGTGGAACAAGGGCTCGTCGGCTCCACCACCCCCATCGTCGGACTCCTCGACATCACCGGCATCCGGGACTCCGCGGCGGCCCTGAGGGCGGCCTTCGACGCGGTGGCGGCACCGGGTACGCACGTGCTGCACGCGTTCGCGGTGAAGGCGACTCCACTGGTGCCGGTGCTGCGGCTGCTGCACCGGGAGGGCATCGGCGCGGAGGTCGCGAGCCCCGGCGAGCTGGCCCTCGCCCGCGCGGCCGGGGTGCCGCCGGCCCGCACCGTCCTCGACTCGCCCGCCAAGACCCCGGCGGAGCTGCGGGAGGCGCTCGCGCTGGGCATCGCGGTCAACGCCGACAACCCGCAGGAGCTGTACCGCATCGACGCGCTGGTCAACTCGGCGGCAACCCGCTCTCCCCTGGGGCTGCGGGTGAACCCGCAGGTCGGCGGGGGTTCGATCGAGGCGCTGTCCACGGCGACGGCGACCTCGAAGTTCGGGGTCGCGCTGCGGGACGAAGGGGCGCGCGAGTGGGTCGTACGGGCGTATCTGGACCGGCCGTGGCTGACCCGGCTGCACGCGCACTCCGGTTCGCAGGGGATGCCGCTGGAGCTGATGGCGCGCGGGGTGGCGGAGACGTACGGGCTCGCCGAGGAGATCAACGCCCGCGCCGGGCGGCGGCAGATCGACACGATCGACATGGGTGGCGGGCTGCCGGTGAACTTCGGGTCGGACGCCCACGCTCCCACCTACGCGGAGTACGCGCGGCTGCTGGCGGCAACCGTGCCGGGGCTGTTCGACGGGCGGTACGGGCTGGTCACGGAGTTCGGGCGGTCGCTGCTGGCCAAGCACGGGGTGGTGCTGGCGCGGGTCGAGTACGCGAAGTCGGCCGGCGGGCGGGCGATCGCGGTGACGCACGCGGGGGTGCAGGTGGCGGCTCGTACGGTGTACGCGCCCGGGTCCTGGCCGCTGCGAGTGGCCGCGTACGACACGAAGGGGCGGCCGAAGGCCGGGCCCAACGTCGTGCAGGACGTGGCGGGGCCCGCGTGCTTCGCGGGTGACCTGCTAGCGGAGGGGCGCTCCATGCCGCTGCTCGAACAGGGGGACTACGCGGCCGCGCTGGACACCGGGGCGTACTACTTCGCGCACCACTACTCGTACAACTCCCTTGCGCGGCCCGGGATTTACGGGTTCGGGCCCGACGGGGAGGGCGGGGTGCGGTTCGCCACCGTGCGGGCGGCGCAGACGCTGGACGAGATCGTGGCGGAGTCGGGCGGAGCGCACGCGGAGTCGTTGACACGCACGCTCTGAAGCGACGGGCACGCCCTGAAGCGCCTGCGCCGGGGTGAACCGGCGTGAACCTCTGATGAAGCTCTGAGATTCAACCTCTCGCGCATCGCGGACACATCATCGGGCAGAACTCCCCCGGACGGATCACCGACCGGGGGAGGTTCTCTTGTCCACCACCGAAACCACCGCGGGTACGCCGGCACCCGCCGAGGAACCAGGCCTGAAGCGCGTCCTCGGCCCCAAGCTGCTGATCCTCTTCGTGATCGGCGACATCCTCGGGACCGGCATCTACGCCACCACCGGCAGCGTCGCCGGGAAGGTCGGCGGGGCGTTGTGGCTGCCGTTCGTCATCGGCTTCGTCGTGGCGATCCTGACGGCGGCGTCGTACGTCGAACTCGTCGGCAAGTACCCGAAGGCGGCCGGAGCCGCCCTCTACACGCAGAAAGCCTTCAAGGTCCCCTTCCTCACCTTCATCGTCGCGTTCATGGTGATGTGCTCGGGTCTGTCGTCCGCGAGCGCGGCGGCCCGCGCCTTCAGTGGCGACTATCTGGCGGAACTGACGGGCGACGCGCTGCCGCCCACACTCATCGCGATCTGCTTCATCGTCGCTCTCGCGGCCCTGAACCTGCGGGGCGTTTCGGAGTCGGTGAAGACGAACGTCATCCTGACCCTGGTCGAGCTCACGGGCCTGCTGATCATCCTGACGATCGGTGCGTACGCCGTGCTGACGGGTGACGGGGAGCCGTCCCGGCTGGGCGAGTTCGAGGCGAGCGGCACCGGATACGCCCTGATCACAGGGGTGTTGGGGGCCACAGCCCTTGGCTTCTTCGCGTTCGTGGGCTTCGAGGACTCGGTGAACATGGCGGAGGAGACGAAGGATCCGGGCCGCACCTTCCCGCGGGCGATCTTCACCGGAGTGGCGGTCACGGGCACGATCTACGTCCTCGTGGCGCTGGTCTCGTCCCTCCTGGTGGACTACAAGGTGCTGGAGGGCTCCAGCGGCCCGCTCCTGGAGGTCGTGAAGGCGGGCGGCGTCGACTTCCCGCACAAACTCTTCGCCCTCATCGCCCTGTTCGCCGTCACCAACTCCGCCCTGATCAACATCATGATGGCCTCACGCCTCTGCTACGGCATGGCCAACGAACGCATCCTGCCCCGCGGAATGGGCCGCGTCCTGCGCCGCCGCCGCACTCCGGTCGTCGGCATCATCTTCGTCACCCTCCTCGCGATCGGCCTCGTCTCGACGGGCGAGATCGAGGGCCTGGGCGACACCACGGCCTTCCTGCTCCTGTGCGTCTTCGCCGTGGTCAACATCGCGGTCCTCGTCCTCCGCCGCGAGCGCGTCGACCACGACCACTTCCGCACCCCGACCGCACTCCCCGTACTCGGCGCCATCACCGCCCTGATCCTCGCCAGCCCCCTCGCCGACCGCCCGTCGGACGTGTACATCCGCGCGGGCGTACTCCTGGCCATCGGCGTGGCCTTGTGGGCAGTGAACAAGCTGGTGCTACGGACCAGGGGCGAAACCTGAGAGAGCCCCGCGCCTCGCAAGCCTCGCAAGGGCCGCGCCTCGCAAGGGCCGCGGCCCGAAAGGGGCGCGGGGAACTGCGCGACCAGCCCCCACCGGCCCGCACACGACAAACCACCCACAACCACCCACCACCACCCACCACCCGCACCCACCCAACTACACCAACACACCACCCCGACGCCGCGCCCCACCAGGCGCGGCGTCGCCCGCCGCGATCCCAGTAGCCCGAAAAGCCCTCACCCGCTTACCCGCCGGAACCCCTGAGCCACGCCCAAGCCAATCCACCCGCACCCACAACAGCTCCTCGGAGCCCCGCTCGAGCCTCCCGATCCAGGCCGCCTTGAGACGAAGCCCCACACCGGCCCCGGCAAGCAGCAACCCCCCAGCCACCGGCACGGCGAAGGCACTTCCCAGCGCGCCCACGAACGCGAGGAGCAGCCACCACCGATGCCCTCGCCGCCAATTCCGTACGGTCACCGCCCGGTCCTGAAGCACGTCGTGCTTAGCGGCACGCGCGGCGCCCCGAGCCAGCGCCGCGTACCGCTTACGCCGCAGCAGAGCCACCACGGCCACCGCGACCAGGAAGAGCGCCGCACCCGCGAGCACCCCGATCCGCCGTCCGGTCATCCCCGGCATCAGCGCCCCGATCCCCGCCGCGAACACCCCGAGCCACCACAGCGGCGCCGCCCCCGCCCGTACGACGACGGCCACCCGAGCCAGTCCCTGACCTCCGCGCGACACGTTCCGCCTCCTCATCGACGCATCTGACGCATCTTTGGGCAAGGAGATTAGCGAGCGAAGGTGAGACAAGTCTGAGAACGCCCCCACCCGGCGCCCCAACCACGCATACCGCTCGTCACTCCACGAACAACCCGCGCGCCGCCGCCCGCGCGTCGAACTCCTCCAACCGCGCCTGCGCGTCCGGCAGCCCGTCGCACATCGCCTCCAGCAGCACCCGCCCGAGCAGCATCGGCGCACAGGCCGTGTCGAAGGCGAGCCCGGTACCGACGGCGGCCGGCAGCAGCAGGTCGGACACCTTGGCGACCGGGGCGAACGCCGAGTCCGCGACGGTGACGACGGTCAGCCCGGCCGCCTTCGCGTACGCCAGCGTATCCACGACCTCGCGCGGATGCCGGGGAAGGGCGAAGCACAGCAACGTACTGGCCCCGGCCCGTACCGCCGCGTCGATCCGGTCGTGGACCATCGTGCCGCCCTCGTGCAGCAGCCGTACGTCCGGATGGACCTTGGCGGCGAAGTACGCGAAGCCGTACGCCTGGGAGGCGGCCGCGCGCAGCCCGAGCACCGGCAGCGGGCGCGAGGCGGCGAGCAGCCGTCCGGCCCGTTCCACCGGCCGCGGGTCGGCCAGGACGGAGGCGAGATGGCGCAGATTCTCGATCTCGGCCTCGACGGCCTGCTGGTACTCGTTGTACGAGGCCGAGTCCGCGGTGGGCTCGGCGGGCGTGACCTCGCGCAGGTGCTTGCGCAGCGCCGGGTAGCCGTCGAAGCCGAGCGCGACGGCGAAGCGGGTGACGGACGGCTGGCTGACACCGGCCAGCTCGGCGAGCTCCACGCTCGACAGGAACGGCACGTCGGCGGCCCGCCGCACCATGCTGTGCGCGATGCGCCGCTGGGTGGGAGTCAGCCGGTGGCCCTCGAAGAGCGCCTGCAGCCGTGCGGCAGGACTGTCGCCCACGCTCGTACTCCCGTCCACGCTCGCCTTCGCGTCCACGCCCATGGTCCCGTCCATACCCACGCCCATGGTCCCGCCCATACCCACGCCCATGGTCCCGTCCGTACCCACGCCCATGGTTCCGTCCATGCCCCCGGTCCCGTCCACGCTCATGCCGTGCTTCCCTTCCAGATGTCCGTGAACCGGTCGAGCAGTGTGGCCGCCGACGTCACGTCGTCCGTGAGCGGCCGGTCGGTCGGGTCCGCGTCGAGCACCGACTCGGCGAGCTCCAGCGCCCGGGCCACCGGGAGCTCCGGGTCCGGCCGCAGGTCGCGCTGACGCAACGCCCGGACGGCGGCGACGAGTTCGCAGCCGATGACGAGACGGTACGCGGCGCACGCGCGCAGCGTCTGACGTGCGGCGAGCGAGGCGAAGCTCGCCTGCTCCTCGACGCCTCGGGAGAGTACAGCGTGGCCGAGTGAGGCGGGCGCGGAGAAGGCCCGCAGATCGCCGAGGGCGGCGCCGGCGGCGTACTCCAGGATCATCACGCCGGACGAGGCGGGCTCGTGGTCGGCGAGGAAGGGGCGCAGGCGGGTGTAGGCGGGTTCGTTCAGGGTGGAGAGGCGGGAGGTCGACAGGCGGGCCACCTGGGTGAGGGCGAGCCTGAAGTGGTCGAGGGCGAGGGCGAGTTGGGCCTGGTAGAAGCCGCCGTGGTGGTAGGCGGCCATGTCCTCGGTGCAGATCAGCGGGTTCTCGGCGGCCGCGTTGATCTCGACGGCGAGGACCTCCTCCAGGGCGTCGGCCGCGTCGTGCGCGGGCCCGTGGATCTGCGGCAGGCACCGAAAGCCGTACGGATCCTGGATCCGCCCGAGCGGCGGCGTCGGCCGGTCGGCCGCCCCGATCAACTCCCGCATCCGCCGGGCCACTTCGGTCGACCCCCGGTGCGGCCGCGCGGCGTGCACGGGCGCCGCGTACGCCTCGTACGACCCGTCCACCGCGACCAGCGACAGGGCGGCGACGACCTGCGTGGCCCCGATGAGCCCGCGCAACTCGTGCAGCGCGAGGGCGGCCTGCCCGAGGGTGAGGGCATTGCTGCTGATGAGGGCGAGCGCGTCGTTGTTGTCGAGGGGCTGAGGCTCGGGCGCCCCCACGCCCTCCGCCGCGTCCTCACCCACTGACGCACCCGCACTCGTACCCGCGGACGCGTCCGCCCCTCGCCAAGGATGCTCCCCCGCCAGTGCCAGCCCCATCTGCGCCAGCGCCGCGATGTCCCCCGTCCCCACCGAGCCGAACTCGTTGACGACGGGGTACGCCCCGGTCTCCAGCGCCTGGCACAGCGCCGTGACCACACTCGGGCGCAGGCCGGCGCCGCCGGCGAGGAGCTGGTTGGCCCGTACGGCGAGCATCGCGCGTACCTCCCGGGCGGGCAGCTCAGCGCCGATCGCGCCCGCGTGGCTGCGGAGCAGGCGCAGGCCGTGGTCGGCGGCCGCCTCTGTCGGGACGTCCTCGTTCCGGTTGGCGCCGACGCCCGTCGAGCGGCCGTAGACCCGCCCCGTCGCGGCCATCTGGCGGGCCGCGTCCCAGGATTCCTCGACGCGTTTCATCGCCTCGGTGCCGGGAACCGGCCGCGCGGCTCCGTTGGCGAGCCGCACGACGTCGGTGACGCCGATGCTGCACCCGTCGAGGACCACGAGACCCGGCGTGGCGGCAGCCGGTACGCCCACGATCCGAGACGACATAGCGCACGAACCCCTTTCAACCCAGACATCCTGTCTCGTCCATCGGTCATCCGTAACCGGTCGTTCACCCCGGAGCATTGACAACCTATTCAGACATCAAGAACTCTGCATGACGATATGCAGGACGGGCAAGGGACACCTCATGATCTACTCCAGCGGTCTTGAAGCGACCGGGAGCACAACCGGAGGAGATCGGCTGTAGATCCGCCGGAGAACGGCCGGAGAGCGGCCGGAAAGCGTCAGAGCGCGCCATGTGTTCGGCCGGGCCGCCGAACGCTTGTACCGGTCAGTTCCCCGAAGCTGATGGTCGGCCACCTGATCGGCACTGCCGGCGCCACGACCCGGACTGCGCGCCGTAGCCGTCCGCAAGTCCGAGGCTGTCCGGGGCGGCCGGCGTGGACATTGCCGGCGCCGGCCCTCCCAGAACGACTTGCCTCCAGCCCGGGAGCTGGAGGCAAGTGTCTGGCAGTGGCTGAGCCGTTTGATCGTGACCTGGTCTGATGTCGATCGTGGAGCACGATCAGACCGTCGCGAACCCCAGCACCAGTGGCGCCACGGCAACGAGCATGATGGCGGCCGGGAGGCCGATTCCCTTCGTGTCGCCTCCACGCAGGTGCGTGATCACGGCGCCCAGGAAGTACAGGACGACACCGATCGCCGCCGCGATGCCCAACGGCCGGTAGACGATGCCGGCGAGCAGCCCCAGAGCGCCCGCGATCTTGACCAGGCCGAGCGGCAGGAACCAGTTGTCGGGCACGCCGAGCGCCTTGAGCGGCTCTGTGATCTTCGGGTCGCCGGTGAAGTCGGGAACGGCAGAGAAGACCAGCAGCAGGGACAGCACGACAGCGAGGACGGCATAGGCGATGAACACGGAGAACTCCGGAGGGATAAGGGGACCGTCGATCGGTCCAGGAGCAAAGGGCGGCGAGCGATGAGCCGCGGTCATGCGACTGCCTCGTGTCCGGGGCATGTTGTGGGCTTGGGCGAGGTGATCCTGGTGATGCCGAGTGGGAGCGGCCGCGGCCGTTCCCACCGGCTCAGATTCGGGCGTTGGGGCGGTGGCGGTATCACCGGCGAGGCGAAAGGACCCGCGCCGGGACCTTGGCGGAGCGTCGGCCGTGCCACATGGAGCTTCGAAATCCCGGTCATGGAGCACAGGTCACCGGCTGAAGCGATCAGTTGTGCTGCTCGGCATCCAGCAGTGCGAGGGCGTTGCGGATGCCCTGTTCGAGGAGTTGGTCGGCGAGGTGCCGGTCGGTCAGGGCACGGGAGAGTTGCAGTGTCCCGGCCATCATGCCGAGGAGGCTGAGTGCCTTCAGACGCGCCGACGGCGGATCGTGGGGCGCCAGGCGGGCGGCGAAGCCGTCGATGAGCGCCAGCGCACCGTTGGTGTAGGCCTGCCTGGTGGGATCCGTGGAGCGTCCGATCTCGTCGAGCAGGGCGGCGTTGGGGCAGCCGTCCTCGATGCTGTCGCGCTGCTCGGGGGAGAAGTACCAGCGCACGATCTGTTCGAGTCCGGCGCGGCCGGGCGCCGCGTGCGTGACGATGTTTTCGTGCTGGGCGCGCATCTGGTCGGCGACCGCGGTGGCGATGAGTTCGTCCTTGGAGGCGAAGTAGGCGTAGAAGGTGCCGTTGGTCAGGCCCGCGTCCTTCATGAGCGTGGCGACTCCGGAGCCGTCGATGCCGTTGCGCTTGAGCCGGCGGCCGGCCGTGGCGATGATCCGCTGCCGGGTCTCCTGCTTGTGTTCTTTCGTGTACCGCACGATGTGTTCCTCCAAGGCAGCCGGGGCTTGCGCCCCGGCTGCCGCTGGTCGGGTCAGTGTGCCGCGCCTGCGAGGAGAGCGGGGAAGTTGATCCTGGCGGTCTGCAGTTTCGCGTCGTGGGGCTCGGGGACCCCGCCGTCGGTGATGTACAACCGGTCGCCGCGAACGGCGGTCGCGGAGGGCGAGGCGAGACCGTCCGTGCTGGTCAGGACGGGCTTGTAGGTGCCGTTCGGGTAGACCACCACGACCCTGTCCGGACCGTTCTGCGAGGAGGAGCCGTTCTGCGCCGCGAACACCACATCGGAGCGGGGGGTCAGGAAGCTGAAATCGTCGATGTTGGGCAGGCCGGCCGCGACCTGGCGGATGGGGCCGGGCGCGCCGGCGGGGGTGACCGGTACGCGCAGCAGGGTGCCCTTGTTGAAGTTGCTGACCCACAGGGCGCCGTTGTGGAACCTGAGCCCGTTGGCGCCGATCGGCAGGGCCTCGGTGGGCACCGGTGCGAGAGCGGCGTCGGTCAGCCACGGGGTGGCCGCTCCGCCCGCGACCGGGACGGACCAGATGGTGCCCTTGAGGCTGTCGGCGATGTAGAGGGTGCGTCCGGCCGCGTCGATGGCCAGCCCGTTGGGGCCCGAGTCGGCGGGCAGGGCGGCGACGCGCTCGGGGCTACCGTCCGCAAGCAGCTTGTACACGCCGTTCCTGGCGGCGTTGCCCGGGGCCCACAGCGCGTAATAGACGGTGCCGTCACTGCCGCGGGTGTTGCCGCTGATCGCCTCGCCGACCTGCCCGGTGACGAGGACCGTGCGCTCTCCGGAGGGGGAGAGACGCATCAGCTGCGGCCCATGGGTGCGCTCGCACACCGCGCAACTGCCGAGCAGGGACAGGGTCACTGAGCCGTCGGGGTTGGCGGTGATGTTCTCGGGAATCTCACCGGTGGCGTAGTCGAACTTCGCCGCGGTCCGTACGTCGGTGACAACGGATCCGCTGTACGAGGGTCCCGTCCCCGCGGACGCGGACGGCGCCGAGACCAGGACGCCCGCCGTCGCGGTGACCGCCAGCGCGATACCGACGTTCCTCTTCAGAAAACGCCTTGCGCTCGATGCACCGCGCCGGGCCGTGTGCTGGCGTTGCTGCTGCATGACTCTCCTTGGCAAATCAACGAGTGACTGATCAAACGCGTGACTGATCAGTGGGCTTTCGGAAACATCGGGGATGCCAGTGATGTCCGGTACATCCCAGTGATGTCGGGTACATCAGAGGCACTCGGGCGGAATCGGCGCCCTTGCGGCCCGCCGGGGTGTCAGGTGGGCAGGCGGTTGTTCTTGCGGATCTGCTTGTCGAACGTTCCGGCGGGGACGAGGCGGCGGGCCGTGGCGACGCGTGAGGCCAGCGGGCCTGCGGTGTAGCGCAGCTTCGGCTTCTTGTCGGTGGCCGCGGTGACGATCGCTTTGGCGACGACGGCGGGGTCGTCGCCGTCCTTCATCGCTTGCTCGATCATCGCGTCGAAGCCGCGGCGTCGCTCCGCGTACAGGGGCAGCGGGGTGTCGGGCTGCGCGGCGTTGGTGTCGAAGCTGGTCTTGGTGTAGGCGGGCTGGACGAGGAGGACCCTGACGCCGTGCTCGCGGACCTCGTGGTCCAGCGACTCGGAGTAGCCCTCGATGGCGTGCTTCGAGGCGACGTAGAGGGCCATGAAGGGCTGGGGGGCGAGGCCGAGGACGGAGGAGATGTTGATGACGCGACCGCCGCCCTGGGCGCGCATGTGCGGCAGGACGGCCTTCGTCATACGGATGACACCCAGGACGTTGATGTTGAAGACGCTCTGGGCCTGGGCGACGGAGTTCTCCTCGACGGCGCCCGCCGAGCCGATGCCGGCGTTGTTGACCAGGACGTCGATGCGTCCGAACCGGTCGATCGCCTCTGCGACCGCGGCGGTGGCCGAGTCGTCACTGGCCACGTCGAGATCGAGGTAGGTCACACCGGCGGGTGGAGTGAGTCCGGAGGTCTTGCGGCCGGTTCCGATCACCTCGAAACCCGCCGCGGCGAGGGCGCGGGCCGTTTCCTTGCCGATCCCCGATGTGGCCCCTGTCACGAGCGCCACCGGTCGAGTTGTCGCCATCACGGACTCCCTTGCCTTTGCATTACGCTCGTACGCCTTACGTTCGTACGACCATAGGGTGGTCGGCGGCCGATGGCAAGGGCTCACGCCCGGTCATCCGGGAAAGATCTGGGAAACGCGGGGTGCGGTACGGGACAGCCGAGCCCTGTTTGCGGGCACGGTCCCGGTGGTTGAAGGTGGCCACCACTTGCGTGTCGGTCTGCCTTCACTTTCGGTCGGTCTCACAGTGCGCCTTTAAGCGCCCGTGCCTGTCGGCGCCAGAACTCCCGCGAGATTTCGGCCTTGGGAAACACCAGGTCGAAGCCGTGGAAAGCGCCGGGGATGATGTCGAGGTGGCAGGGGACGCCGCTGTCACTGAGCCGGCGCGCGTACTCGACGTCTTCGTCGTGGAAGAGATCGAGGGTGCCGACGCCGATCCAGGCCGGAGGAAGACCGGTGAGATCCTCGCGGCGGGCCGCGGCCGCGTACGGGGAGACGCCCGGGCCCGCGACGGCGTCGCCGAGGTAGGACGACCAGCCGTACCGGTTGCTCTTGGGCGTCCAGACGCGCACCTTGAGGGTGTCCAGGTCGCTTCTCGTCGTCGTGCGGTCGTCCAGCATGGGATAGAGGAGCAGCTGGAACACCGGCCGGATCTCGGCCCGGTCATGGGCGAGCAGCGCGAGTGCCGCGGCGATTCCGCCGCCCGCGCTGGCACCGCCGATCGCGATGCGGTCGATGTCGATGTGCAGGTCGCCCGCGCGCTCGACAAGGCCACGCAGCGCGGCGTAGGCGTCCTCGACCGCGGCGGGCGCGGGATGGTCCGGCCCCAGTCGGTATCGGACCGCGGCGACGGTGATGCCGAGCTCGCGGGCGAAGGCGATGTTCGTACGGTCGTCCTGCTCGGGTGCGCCGAAGATCAGCCCGCCTCCGTGTACCCAGAGCAGCGCCTGAGCCGCCGCCTTCAGGCCGGTCGGCTGGAAGACGCGAAGCGAGACGGGCGGTGCGCCCTTGGGCCCGGGCACGAGGATCTCCTGAACCGTGACGTCCGGCCCTGGATCGGCCGAGCGCCACTTCACGCTGCGCACGAGGCGCGACGACAGACGTCCGTAGGACACATTGGGGATGAAGCGACCTCGTTTGAGATCGGGGTGGAAGACACTCATCGGGTCCTCGTTCCTTCCCCTCATCGAGGGGTTACGGAATCGTCTGGCCACCCGGCGGGTGGCCGGCGTCGAGAGTGGAGACGGTTGTGAAGCCGGTGCCACGGAGCCGGTGCGAAGGCCGGCGCGCAGCTGCTCGAGACTTTCGCGGACCAGATCGGGCAGCGAGACGTCGGGGATGACCCGCTGCCCCCATCTCGACGGACGCCCGCAGCGCGGGCGGATACCACGTCGGCCATCAGACGCGGAGCCGTGTCGCGTGCGGCGTCGGTGCCGGTGCGCTCGGCGACGAGCTCGTGAGCTGCCGCGTCACGCGCCGAACTCTGGCGTCGCCTTCCGACCCCGATGTCGCCGGCCAGGCCGACCCCGAACCTCCGGGCGACTTCGCCGGCCGGTCTACGCCCCAGCATCTCTCAATGCGTGCCCTTGCCCAGATGGGTCTCGAACCAACGGGCTGCGGCGTCGGTGACAAGATCCCGGGAAAGGTGAGGCCAGTACACCCCGTAGTGTCCCCCGGAGATCATCACGAGCTCCTTGGGCTCAAGCGCCGCGTCATAGGCTTCCAGAGCGAGTGAAGGCGGAGTGGTCTGGTCGTCGCCGGCGACGACCATCAGCAGAGGCGTCGGGCTGATCCGGCGCATGAACGGACGCACGTCGTATGCCAGCGCCCGTCCAGTCGATCGGATGGTCACGCTGTTGATCCATCCCTCGGCGGGGCCTTGGGGACCACCCACGAGGTACTCGTAGTCCGCCGCGTCCTCGAAGAGGACGGCTTGGTCAGCCGGATCGGTCGGCATCCGCACCAGCTGGATGCGGCCAGGCTCCTCACCCTTGAGCCTCCTTTGCCTGTCCTCGTTCATGTTGTCGTTGATCGCTGTGAGCGCGCCTTCGCCGTTTCCCAGTACGAACTGTTCGTGACCAGAGATGAAAGGCACCTGGCTGACGACAGCTTTCACCCGGCGGTCCATGGAGGCCACGACGAGCACCATTGCCCCGCTGTAGCTCGAGCCCCACAGGCCGATGCGGTCGCTGTCGAGCGCTGGATGTTGCTCCACGAAGGACAGGGCCATCTGCATGTCCCGCTCCTGTGCGACAGGATCGACGTCCTGGCGCGGCTCCCCGTCGCTGCTGCCGCACGTCTGCTGGTCGTACAGCAGGACTCCGAACCCCCGAGCGACGAAGGCGTCAGCGACAGTTTCGAGGCGGGTGATCGACGAAGAGAATCCAGGGGTCATCACGATGGTGGGATGCGGACCTTCGGAATCCGGAGTCATCACCCAGCCACGCAGTATGACCCCGCTGTCGGCGCGGAACTCGATGTCTTCCTTGACCGACGTGGCCGCAGCGACATCCTGGTTCTTCAGACTCATTTCCTCATACCTCCGGTCTTGCGATTGACGGCCGCTCGTGCGAGCGCCGATGTGCTGAGCGGGCAGTCCCAGCCGGTTCGGGTAGGGACGTCATGCGGACAGGTCGAGGAGAACTTTTCCGATGATTCCGGACTCCACTGCCCTGTGGGCATCCGCGATTCGTTCCAGCGGATAGTGGTGGAAGGGCAACCCTCTGTCCTCGCCCACGCCGATCACCCCGGCTGCCAGGGCCCTGTCGATGGATGCGACGGCGTTGTCGAGAACGGCCTCAGTCATCTTGTACAGCAGCACGAAGTGCCAGGTGACGCTCTGATTCATCTGGGCTCGGACCGGCATGGTGACGTCGTCGCCGCCGTTGTTGGCGTAGACGACGATCAGCCCGTGCGGCGCGAGGACCGCGAGGTCCAGGCCGACGTTGGCGGACGGAGAGACCTCAACGACGACGTCCACCCCGTCCGGCACGAGTCGCCGTATCTCGGCGGCGGCGTCCTGCGTGCGGTAGTTCACCGCCATCGGGGCGCCGGCGGCCTTCGCAAGGCGGGCCTTGGCTTCGCTGCTGACGGTCGTGATCACGGTCGCACCTGCCCACGTCGCCAGCTGGATCGCGGCATTGCCGACGGCACCGGCTCCCCCCGCGACCAGCACGGTGACCCCTGCGAGCACCCCCGGTCCGAGCTGGGTGGGTCCTCCGGCACGGAGTGTCAGCGCGTGATGAGCGGTGATGAAGGGGACCCCGAGGCTGGCGCCCAACTCCAGGGAGGCCGTGTCGGGCAGCGGGCGGACCAGTCGGGCCGGAACCGTGGCGTACTCCTGCGCGGTCCCCTCCAAGCGCTTGAAGGCGACGAGCCACAACCACACCCTGTCCCCCGGCGCGAGGCCCTCGACCCCCGGGCCGACGGCGTCCACGATCCCGGAGCCGTCGAGGTGCGGAACCTGCACCTGCCCGTCGGGGATCGGCATGTGGATGCCGCCGATGCGGGTCTTCCAGTCGGTCGGGTTGACGCCTGAGTAGTGGATCCTCACCCGGACCTCACCTGCGCCCGGATCGCGTATGGGGAGGTCCACAATGCGGAGCACATCATGACCTCCTGTGTCTGCGTAACCTGCGGCTCTGATTTTCATCACTCCTTTTCTGGTGGACCTTCAGAGGGCGAACTGGCTGACGATACGGTCCAAGTCCTTGTAGCCGGGACTATCGGGAGGCGTAGAAAGGATTTGTGCTTGCCCCCCAGATGAATCGAAGTGCGTCCGCTGAAGACAGACGATGGACGATCCGACGGATCGTTGTGCAGGAATGGCCCCGACCCCTGCATTGCATTCTTGAAGTTCGAGAGTCGAGTCTCCGGCGCCGAGTCGTAAACCCAGTCGGAGCCCCGCAGGGTCAAGCTGAGGCGCCAGCCCGGTGGAAGGACCACGCTTGTGGGCCACAGTTCGACATCGAGTTGGTAGATCTCGTACGGAATGACCTCGGATTCCCGCCGATGCGGATGGAACGGCCGGTACGGCGTACTAAGACGCTCATCGAGCTCCCGGTGCGACATTCGCAACCACCCCTTCGTCACTGCGCTGAAGGGATCAATAGCACCTTGAAACACATGCTCATTCCCAGCTTGGTCAAAGGCGCGCAGCACCGCGAAGATGTCTGCGTCCGTAGAGGTAGTGGATACGAAGAGCCGACAGGCAATCGGTCCCGTGATCTCGGTGGTCTCCTCCATCGGTTCGGTGGTCCAGGAGATGCCCTCGCCGTTTACGTCGAAGGAAACGACCGATTCAGTGGCGGCACCAGGGTGCATTCGATCGATGTCCAGTTGCAGATCGGTCCAGGTCGTCCCGGGAAGTGGCCATGCGTCTTCGTGTCGCACTTCCGTCGTTCCATCGACGTGCCGAACCTTCATTTGGACGCGGGGCTGTTCATCCCAGCCGTTGTCTTCGCCCTTGAGGAAGTGATCGAAGAACCGGCGCTGGAGGTCTACTCCATAGTCGGTGTAGAACTCCACCCAATGTTCACCGTCATGGATCTCAAGCCATTTCTGCGTCGAAGACGCCCTGCAAAACCCTTCGATGTTGCCGCGAAGGTGCAGTCCCTGCCCGCCCCAGTTGCCGGCAGACAACAGCGGTACATCAACGTGGGACAAATCAGCCTGGCGTTCACGGTAGGCGTCGATGAACTCGTTGTCGCGGTGAAACTTTGGCAGGTCAGCCCGGTTCGCAGCGAGTTCGGATTCACTTAGTGTTTGATCGCCGCAGACCAGTTCACCGGTCGCAGCGCTCCGCGGTCCCGCCTCCCCTCGTCCGTGCTGGACCGACAGCACCTGCATCTCGTACCAGTTCAGCAGCATCATGCTCAGAACGCCGCCATGGCGTGCAGCCTCTCTGTAGAAGTCGGAGGCGCCCTCCCATACGCAGATCGCCGCGAGAGGCCCTGGCTTCAGCGCGGCCACCCGCCACTGGTTCATCCCGTAATATGAGATCCCGTTCAGGCCGACCTTGCCGTTGCTCCACGCCTGTCGGCCCGCCCATTCGATGCATTCGCGAAAGTCCTCGGTCTCTCGCGCGGAAAACGGATCCAGAAAACCGGGCGACCGGCCGGCACCACGAGAATCCACGCGAACGATGACGTAGCCATGGGGAACCCACTTCTCCGGGTCCACTACCTCCCAGCACTGGTGGACGTTGGTCGACCCACTCACCGTGTCCGGATGTTCCTCAGCCATCTTGTTCCATGCCGTCGGATATCCGTCGGCGAACGCCAGACCTTTCCCGTAGGGCCCGTAGGTCATGAGCGTTGGATGTGCCCGGCCGTCATTCGGACGGAAGACGTCAGCTCGCAGAACGATGCCATCGTCCATCTCGATCGGCATGTCTCGTTCGACGAGCATCATCTTCGCCACTTCTTCCTGCCTATCCACGTCAGCCTCCAGTCTTGCGCCTGCCACCGGGAACTCGCCCACATCGACGGCTCCAGCTCGTGGGCACGGGCGATGCGGACTCGTCGAATTCAGCCGTCGACACGCTCGAGACGTCTCCGCGGGGAATTGCGCCGTAGATCGCCGTAGATCGCTGTGGTCAGCCGGCGTAAAGCACGGTCGCGATCATCGCCGCGGAGGCGGCGGAGGCGCCGGCCCGGCGGCCGAGACCATGGCGGATTCAGCCGTAGTAGGCCGCCGCGTTGACAACTTCGCGGCTGATCGCGACATAGCCGACCGTGAAGACGGAGAGAACGATCGGCGCCACCACAATCACGCCGCCGTGCCAGTTCCACCGTCGAAGGCGACGCCGAGAGCGAGGTTTGACGCTAAGGCAGTCAGCGGTGCGGTGACTGCGATCACCATGAACATCAGTCCACTGATCCCCAGCGAGTCGGTTGCCAGGTGAGTGTTCGGCGTTGAGCTCGTGAGTCTGCTCATCTTCCCTGACCTTCTGAACGGGTCCTTGAGGACATCCGCTCGATTGGCCGCGCCACATCGAGGTCGGACCAGAATGCCGCGGTGGAACGACCCGGCGACATGTGCTCACTCACACCACAAGTCGCCTGCAATGTGGCCCCGAACATAGTATCGCTCGCACCGCCCTCGGAGACTGGAGCCCGAGGCATCGAGCAGGTGCGCCGATGCCTCCCGCAACCGGGGAGGTCGACGCATGCGCGAACCCAAGTCCCGTAAGGCGGTCGTCGTCGGAGGATCGATCGGCGGTCTCACAACTGCGCTGCTGCTGCGCGACCTCGGCTGGGACGTCGACGTCTTCGAGCGATCGACCCGCGACGACTCCCGCGGCGGCGGCATCGTGCTGCAGCCGGACACGACCCGCTGGTTCACTGAACGCAGTACGCAGGCGCTGGAGAGCCTCACCACCTCGACAAATCTCGTCCAGTACCTGGGCAGCGACAATCACGTAGCCCACCGCGAGTACGCGCAGTGGTCCTACAGCTCGTGGGCGACCCTCCACTCGGCGCTACTGCGGGACTTCGGGGCCGAACGTCATAGGCGCGGACACCGCGCCGTGGCGGTCGCTCAGGACGCGTCGACTGCGACCGTCGAGTTCGACAACGGCGGCTTTGCCACCGGCGACCTCGTGGTTTTCGCCGACGGGGTGAACTCAGTGGGCCGGCAGTACGTATCACCGAACACGCCCATCCGGTACTCCGGCTACATCGGTTGGCGCGGCCTCGTGCCAGAGCGTCTGTTGAGCAGCGAAACGAGTGCGGTTCTTGAGGACTCCGTGACATACGCGCTCACGCCGGACTCACACATCGTGATGTATCCCGTGCCCAGCCCGATAAAAGACGGCACAACCGAAAGGCTCATGAACTTCGTCTGGTATCGCAACGTTCCGGCGGGACGCCAACTCAATCAGTTCGTCGGGGGCGCATCCGACGGGGTTCTGTCATTGCATCCGGACCAGGTTCCGCACATCGAGGTTGAACGGATGCAGACCGACGCAGCTCGCGACCTACCGCCCGCAGCGGCCGAGGTTGTTTTGCGCTGCGACGCTCCCTACGTCCAGGTCGTCAATGACATTCGCGCTGCACAGATGGTCCGAGGCCGGGTCGCGATACTCGGTGACGCCGCATGCGCCGCTCGCCCGCACGCGGCGGCCGGCACCGCCAAGGCCGCTGCCGACGCGTGGAATCTGGCCGCGGCAATCGAGAAGACGGGCGGCGGCCTGGAGCAAGCCCTTCAGGTCTGGGAGCCGATTCAACTCGCCCTGAGCGCTCAACTCGAGTCGCGCGTCCAGGCCATGGGCAAGCGTTCACAGTTCGACAACTCCTGGCACCCAGAGGATCCCGAACTCCGGTTCGGTCTCTATGGGCCCGGCATCTGACGGAGACGGAGGAAGCATCATGGGTGAGAGGTCCCGGACTGATCGAAACGCGCCCATCGCGAGCAGCGTTGATCTGCCTCTAGCAGGCGAACTGATCGCCAGCGACTTTGCCGGCTGGACTGATGAGCTAATCGAAGAGTTCCGCGTTCACGCGCAGGATGGACATGTGGGTTCGCGTCTGCTCAGCGAAGATCCCCGGGTCCGGGTCTGGGAGATTCGGCTGGCGCCGGGCGAACGATGGCACGCTCATCGTCACGTACTCGATTACTTCTGGACAGCTATCACGTCTGGCCGCAGCATTCAGCACACGCACGACGGAACGACTCGCGCCGTGGAGTACGAAGCAGGCGATACTCGTCATTTCGGATTCACGCACGGCGAGTTTCTGCTCCATGACATCGAAAACGTGGGTGAAGCCGATCTCGTATTCACGACTGTCGAACATCTCGACAGCGAGAACTCACCCCTGCCGATCGAGTGTGGATGAGCACACCCTCGAGGCCGACTCCTGTCATACCCTTGAGTCGGGATCACGGGCGACAATGGCATGCGAGTCGTCGGGTTGGAGGGCACCTCTTGAGCAAGCCGATGCCTCACGAAGTGACGCCAACCGCTGTGTGGATCGCGGCGCTCGAGTTGCTGGCCCGTCAGGCCGGGGCAGGGAGTTCGTCCGAAGACCTGCACCAGAGGCTGGTCGCGGTGGGGCGCCAGCTCACCGGCTTCGACTTTTGCGCAGTTCTTCTCCCCGACGAGTCGAGAACTCAACTGCTCATCCGTGCTTGGGCGGGTTTGGATACCTTCTACGTCGAACAGATCAACTCCCGGAACCCGTTGAAGCTTGGTAGCACCGGGAGTGAGTCGCCCTCCAGCAGGGCGTATACCTCCGGCGTTTCTGTTTGGGTATCCGACATCACACAGCATGCTGACTTCACTCAGTGGTCCGGTCCAGCGAGGGCGCAGGGTTATAGGACGCTGCTGGCTGTGCCGCTGCGAGCGGGCGACCAGATCGTCGGGACCTTCAACTGTTACAACAGAGAGGTCATGGACCCGGATCCCCAACTTCGCCACCTGGTCGAGGCCCTGACGGATTTTGCGAGCGCGGCTCTCGAAATCACCCGGCTCCGTCAGGCGGAGACCGGCCGAATGAATCAGCTCGAGGATCTCAACAGGGAACTACGCGACCGACAGGCGCGGGACGAGCGATCTCAGGAGTTGCATCGTCGCCTTACCGACGTGGCGCTCACCAACTCGGATCTCGCCCACCTTGCACACGAGTCCGCGCAGATGGTGGGCGCTGGGTTCCTGAAGATCGTCGACGACTCGGGTTTCGTGCTGGCGCAGGCGGGCTCCGACTCGGTCGAAGACGTGACGCCGGAGGACTCGAACTCGGCAGTGGTTCTCCTGCACGGCGAGACAGCTGCACGAATCGAGGCTTTTGGCGCGACCCTCGACCCCGACATGGCCGCTCGCGCACTGGAGCACGCGGCGACCGTCTGCGCGCTCCTGCTTCTGCGCGACCGGACCGCGGCCGAAGCCGAAGCCCGATTCAGAGACGATCTGATCGGGGATCTTTGTTCAGGCGACTCTGAGCGGCGCGCTGCGGCCCAGCAGCGTGCACTACGAGCAAACCTGCTCGTCGATGAGGTTCAGGTAGTCGTGATGAGGGATCAAAGCGAAGGCAGTGCCGCGAAGGCCGACAACTCGCCGCTCGGACGCCGGATGCGATCCATTTCAAGCCGACGACCCCGCCTTGTGTGCGGCCGGCTCAGCGACTACTGGGTCGCTCTCTGGCCGATCAATGAAGGCGCAGAGGACATAGCTGCCACCCTCACGCACGGCGCGATTGGCTCTGAGGTACACGCAGTGGTGGCCCCGGCCAGCGGTTCGGAAGACCTGGCCAGGGCGTTCCGGTTGGCACGAGGCGCGCTTGAACTCGGCGGATCCCAGGCGCCGTTGGTTCGCACCATCGAGGACCTGGGGGTGCTGGGCTTGTTGCTCCAGCTGGAGGACCAAAGGGCCGTCGCGAGTTTCAGTGATCGCGTGCTGGGTGCTCTGCGCCGGAGCGATCTCGAGCGCTCGACAGACCTGGTCCTCACCCTGAGAACCTACTTGGCCAAGGATTGCCGCGCCGATGTGTCCGCTCAAGAGCTCTTCGTTCACAAGAACACGATCTCCCAGCGGCTTCGGCGCATCGAGAAGCTGACGGGACTGTCTCTCGCGAGTCCTTCGGACGTCTTGCAGTTCAGTGCCGCCTTGGCAGCTGACGACATCCGGGCGGCATCGGCCCCTCCGTCTACCGAGTGCTAGAGACTGCTGCGCCCTGACCGACCAGCAGCTCGCCGACGAACTCCTCGAACAGGGCATCCGCGACGCCCTCGCACCGCTGGATGCCGAGCAGCACATCCGAGGCGCCGCCGCCTCGTCCGGCAGTGGCTCGTAGATCTCCTGCTCCGCCCTGGCGCCGTGGCGTGATCCCGTTGAAAGTTGGCATTTACGCCATGGCGCCCAGGAGTGGCAGGCAGCGACGCTGGACGCATGACGAACTCCAATACCGCCACCATGCGCGCCATCCGCCAGGACACCCACGGTTCCCCCGAGGTGCTCAAGGAGGTCGAGGTTCCCAGGCCGGAGCCGGGGCTGAGTGAGATCCTGGTCGCCGTCCGCGCGGCCGGCGTCAACCCGACCGACTGGTGGAACCGCGCCCAGCCCATGACCGCCAACGGCCTGCCTCTCATCCTGGGCTGGGACGTCTCCGGGGTCGTCGAGGCCGTCGGCATCGGCGTCACCCTGTTCAAGCCGGGCGACGAGGTCTTCGGCATGCTGCCCTACCCCCACGGGGTCGGCGCCCACGCCGAGTACGTGACCGCCCCCGCCCGCGCCTTCGTCCACAAGCCCGCCGGTATCGACCACGTCCAGGCCGGCGCCCTCCCCCTCGCCGCCCTCACCGCCTACCAGGCACTCGTCGACACCGCCGACGTCCAACCCGGGCAGCGCGTCTTCATCCACGCGGCCGCCGGCGGCGTCGGCCATCTCGCCGTCCAGATCGCCAAGTCCCGTGGCGCGTACGTCATCGGCACCGCCAGTGCCGCCAAGCACGACTTCCTGCGTTCCCTGGGAGTCGACGAGGCCATCGACTACCACACGGTCGACTTCACCGAGGCCGTCAAGGACATCGACGTGGTCCTCGACTCGGTCTCGTTGGACACCGCCGCCCGCGCCCGCTCCCTCGCCGTCCTGCGCCCGGGCGGCACACTCGTCTCGATCCTTCCGATAGCACCCATCGGCCCCGACGAGCTGGCCGACATCGCCGAGCGGAGGGTCCGCTACGAGTCCCTCCTCGTCGAGGCCGACCGCGCCGGCATGCAGGCCATCGCCGACCTCGCCGAAACCGGCGCCCTGCGCGCCCACATCGAGGCCACCTTCCCGCTCGCCGAGGCCGCCAAGGCCCACACCCTCGGTGAGACCGGCCGTACCACTGGCAAGATCGTGCTGACTGTGGAGGGCACTGGGAAGGCATAGAGGAGGCTCGACCATGCCCCACCCACCTCTGCCGGGCGTCGAGTCGGTCTCCGGACAGGTGCGGACCCGGTCCCCCGGCCGGGCCGGCAAACTCGTCATCGGCGCCGCGCCCGAGGTGAGGAAGCGCGGGGTCGGGCGCGGCCCAGCGCGGACAGGGGGGCTATCCCCAGTGCCAATCGGCGCTCGGCTGCCTACCGTAAGCACCATGACCGGTATGGAAGCCCGCGACGCCGAACTCAAGAAGGAACTCAACGCCACCGTGCACGCGCGCAAGGAACTGGGCGAGGAGTACGAGTCCGCGCTGGTCGACTCGTTCCTGGAGAAGGTCGATCAGCGCCTGGCCGGCGCGGTCGACCGCCGGGTGCGCCGCCAGCTCGCGGAACAGCAGATGGTGGTGGCCCGGGGCACGCGCTCCCCGCGGGGATCCTCAGATTCCTTCGGCGAGCGCTTCGGCTTCGGGATCGTCTCGCTGGTCCTCGCGATCCCCCTGTCCGCGATCGGCGGCGGGGTCGCCGATCTGCCCGGGCTTCTGGTCGCCTGGGCCGGCATCGTGGGGGTCAACGTGGTCCAGGCCGCGCGCAACACCCTGGACCTCTTCGACAGGCGCAAGCACAAGTCGGACTCGGACTCGGACTGGGAAGACTGACCCCGTCCCTCAAACGACGACGGCCGCAACCATCAAGTGAGCAACCCTGACGGGGAGCAGCCCTCTACGCGAGAGCGGCGCCGGTTCAGGCGCGAAGAAGGGCCCGGCACCTCTGAGGTGCCGGGCCTTCGTAAGCATTGCGCGGGAACCGCCGCACCCCCGTTGCCGGGGGGCGGGACGACGGCGGTCCCCGCGAGGGACGCGGGCCGGGTCAGGGCCTGGCTGGCGCGTCCTAGGCGTCCATGGAGGTCCGGGAGCCGCTCCGGAGGTCCTTGGCGCCGTTTTCGGTGCCGGCGGGGGCGGGGAGCCGCTCCCGCCCTGCCGACATCCACTAATGTGCCGGACCCGTGTTAAGCGTGTGCTGCGTGGACGTGACGCGCTCGTACCACTTCCACGAAGATCCCGGTTGATCACTCGCGCCGGAAGTTCCGCGCCGGGGCCCGCAGTTCACCGGAATATCGCGAGGCCGTTCCGGCTCGTTCACGCCGAGGAGGAATCGCACCCCGAACCGGCGCCGCGGCTCAGCCATCCCGAGATCGTTTCACTGCCTGGGCCATCGGCCGGGGCGGGGTGCCGCCCCGGCCTGGGCCCTTCGGGTCAGTCGCCGGTCCGCGGCAGAAGGGAGACGATCTTGCTGCCGTACCCGGCGACCAGCACGTCCTGGTAGAGCAGGAGCTGGGGCGTGTCCCAGTAGTTGGGCCCCGGCTCCGGCCTGGCGGTGCCGGCATGACCGCGCCAGACCTGCTCACCCGTGCGCAGATCGAGGCCGGACAGGTCGCCGGTCGGGCTGAGGAAGTACACGACCCCCTGCTTCTCCGACACCACGGGAGACGGCATGCCCACCGGCGTGTCCTTGTCGGGCATCTCGACGCCCACTGGGCCGGTCCACTGGGTCTTTCCCGTGGTCAGTGAATAGAGCGAGACCTTGCCCTTCCAGGACACGGTGATCAACCGATCACCGACGACGTCCGAGCCGGCCAGCCCTCCCTCGACCCGGTAGGGGTGTGAGGTCCGCTCCCCGGAGCCACTGATGGTGGTCAGCTGCAAGTTCTTGCCGGCCGCGTCCTTCACTCCCACCAGGACCATCCGGTCCCCCGAGGTCCCGATGAGCTGCTGCGCGCCGGGGACGGTCGTGACCTTGCTGGCGCTTCCGGTGGCGGGATCGAGACGGAAGACGTCGGTGTCGTCAGGCTTCTCGACGTCCCGCATGCACAGGAGATAGGGCACACCGCTCAGCACCGCCCGCTGACAGACGATGCCCTTGTCCCAGGTGTGGCGCCACTTCTCCTCACCGGTCAGCGGATCGAGGGCCGACATCGTTCGCAGCGACGGGGTGTTCGCCAGCACAGCACCGTCGATGAGCATGGCGGCCTGGTCGGTGCGGTCGCCCTGCGGCATCTCGACTTTCCGCAGCACATCGCCGGTGTCGGCGTCCACCGCCATCAGATCGGTACCGCCCATGTAGTCCCCGTTCGGCTGCTTCTCCGCGGTGTGATTGCGGTAGGCGTAGACCACGCCGTCGCGCACGGCGAACGGGTGGTCAGGCCCGTCGCCTTCGCGATTGACCTTTATGGTCCACAGTCGCTCGCCGGTGTTGGCGTCGAGCTTCGCGACGTCGTACTTGGACCCGCTGCAGTACAGCGCGGAACCGTCCACCAGGCAGCCCCGCTCGCTGACGCCCGAGGCGTCGCTCTGCCACGGCTTCCAGCCCTCCGGCGAAGCCGCCGGCCGCACGGGCCGGTCCTGCTCGGCCGCACCACCGCCCCCGAAGCCGAACACCGCCCCCACGGTGATCGCGGCAACGGCCACCGCCGCCCCCGCGACCTGCGAGAAACGGCGCCGACCGCGCCGCCGCACCACCTTCTCGACCAGGTCCCCGGGCGCCCGCACCTGGTCCAGGGCGACCGCGTGCAGCGTCTCCCGGACCTTCTCCTCCACCTGCTCCGTTGTCATCCCTGGACCTCCTTCGACGCATAGCTGAGCGGCTGCACCTGTTCCGCGGGCACTTCGGGCCCGAGCTCCGGTACGAGCAGCCGGAGCTTGGCGAGCGACCGGTACGCCGTACTGCGCACCGTGCCGACCGGACACTTCAGCAGCGCCGCCACCTCGGCCTCCGGCAGGTCCTCGAAGTAGCGCAGCACGACCACGGCCCGCTGCCGCTTCGACAGACGGCCGAGCGCCGCCCACAGCGCGATCCGCAGCTCGGATCCCGACTCGGCGTCGGCGTCCGTGCCGGACTCGGGCAGTACGGGCACCGTCGTCTCGGCGCGATGCCTGCGCAGCCGCCAGCGGCTGACCTGCTGCCGGTACATGACCTGGCGGACATACGCCTCGGGCTGCTCTATGTGCGCCCAGCGCCCGTAGGCCTTCATCAGCGCGATCTGCAGCAGATCCTCCGCGGCATGCCGGTCCCCGCCGGTGAGCAGCACCGCGAGCCGCAGCAGAGCGGTGGAGCGCATCGCTACGAACTCCCGGAACTCGTCGTGACTCGAGGCCTCCATCGACCCTCCCCTTCTTGGCAACCATCACGACGCGATGAGCCACCCGCGGCTATCCCTCGGCGGGCGAGATTGTGTGTTCACACCGAATTGGTGACCACCTTCGTGCCGCGCCGCGAGGTCGACGCGCGCAAACGCACCGGTCCCGGATCCCGTCGAACTGCTCGGCGGGATCCGGGACCGGGTACGGCTTCGCCGCGATCAGCGAGGCGGTCGTCTTGCTGGACCCGGCCCACACCTCACAGCGCTGCCCACGTCGGGAGCGCGACAAGGTGTGACCGGCCGAGTGCACGACTTCGGCCGGGCACGGCCGAGAAGGGAGCCGAAGTTTCTACTGGTGAAGTTTCTACTGCTGAAGTTTCTACTGGTGCCCGCTCTTGGCCAGGAAGGACAACAGGTCCTGCCGGCTGACGACCCCGGTGGGCTTGCCCTCGACGAGGACGATCGCCGCGTCGTTGGCGCCGAGTACGGACATCAGGTCGCCCACCGGCTCTCCGGAGCCGACCTGCGGCAACGGCGCCGACATGTGCTTCTCCAGCGGATCGGAGAGCGAGGCCCGCTGGGTGAACAGCGCCTGGAGCAGCTCCCGTTCGACCACGGAGCCCACGACCTCGGCGGCCATCACATCCGGGTGTCCGGCGCCGGGCTTCACGATCGGCATCTGCGAGACGCCGTACTCGCGCAGCACCTCGATCGCCTCGCCGACCGTCTCGTCCGGGTGCATGTGGACGAGCTGCGGGATGGAGCCGCCCGCCTTGTCACTGAGGACGTCACCGACGCGGGCGCTGGGCCCGGAGTCCTCGAGGAAGCCGTAGTCGGCCATCCACTCGTCGTTGAAGATCTTGCTGAGGTACCCGCGCCCGCTGTCGGGGAGGAGTACGACCACGACGTCGTCCGGCCCGAGCCGCTCGGCAACCCGAAGTGCGGCCACGACGGCCATCCCGCAGGAGCCGCCGACCAGCAGCCCCTCTTCCTTCGCGAGCCGCCGCGTCATCTGGAAGGAGTCCTTGTCGGACACGGCGACGATCTCGTCGGCGACGGTCCGGTCGTAGGCGGTGGGCCAGAAGTCCTCCCCGACCCCCTCGACGAGATACGGCCGCCCGGACCCGCCGGAGTACACGGACCCCTCGGGGTCGGCACCGACGACCTGGACCTTCCCGTCGCTGGCGTCCTTCAGGTACCGGCCCGTCCCGGAGATGGTGCCGCCGGTCCCCACACCGGTCACGAAGTGGGTGATCCGCCCGTCCGTCTGCTCCCACAGCTCGGGGCCGGTGGAGTGATAGTGCGAGAGCGGGTTGTGGGGGTTGGAGTACTGGTCGGGCTTCCAGGCACCGGGCGTCTCGCGTACGAGCCGGTCGGAGACGTTGTAGTACGAGTCCGGGTGCTCGGGGTCAACGGCGGTAGGGCAGACGACGACCTCGGCCCCGTAGGCCCGCAACACGTTGATCTTGTCGGTGCTCACCTTGTCGGGGCACACGAAGATGCACTTGTACCCCTTCTGCTGCGCCACGATGGCGAGGCCCACACCCGTGTTCCCACTGGTCGGCTCGACGATCGTGCCCCCGGGCTGGAGGGCCCCGCTCTGCTCCGCGGCCTCGATCATGCGCAGGGCGATGCGGTCCTTCACGGAGCCGCCCGGGTTGAAGTACTCGACCTTCGCGAGGACGGTCGCCTGGATGCCGGCGGTCACGCTGTTGAGCCTCACCAGCGGGGTGTTGCCGACGAGACTGATCATCGAGTCGTGGAATTGCACCGTTGTCTCCGGAGCTGAAAAAGAAGTGGTCGGGGTGGTTCCGCCAGCCTAAGCCCCGTCCAGGTCGTTCACGTCCTGTTGAGATTGGGCCACGGTCTGTACGGGGCAAGCACTGGTTGTACGGCTACGAGGAGGTGGCGGCTTCGCATGTCGAGTTTGTCGAGGGCGAGGGTGGCACGGCGGATCGCCGCGGGCGCGGCGTACGGCGGCGGCGGGATCGGGCTGCTGGGCGCGGCGACCGTGGGTGTCGTGCTGGCCGAGGTGCAGCTGGCCAAGCGGACGGTGGGCAACGGGCACAGTCCGCATCCGCCGAGCGCGGACGGGTTGTACGGGTATGGGTACGCCGGCGCCGGACAGCCGTTGCGCCTGACCATGCTCGGTGACTCCACCGCCGCCGGTCAGGGCGTGCACCGGGCCCGGCAGACGCCGGGGGCCCTCCTTGCCTCCGGGCTCGCGGCGGTGGCCGAGCGTCCGGTGCAGTTGCGGAACGTGGCCCTGCCCGGCGCCCAGTCGGACGACCTGGACCGCCAGGTCGCACTGGCCCTCGGGGACCCTGGCAGGGTCCCCGACGTATGCGTGATCATGGTCGGGGCGAATGACGTGACGCACCGGATGCCCGCGACGCGGTCGGTCCGTCACCTCTCCGCCGCGGTACGCCGGCTGCGTACCGCGGGCGCCGAGGTGGTCGTCGGCACCTGTCCCGACCTGGGCACCATCGAGCCCGTCCAGCAGCCCCTGCGCTGGCTGGCCCGGCGGGCCTCGCGGCAGCTGGCGGCGGCGCAGACCATCGGTACGGTCGAGCAGGGCGGGCGGACGGTGTCCCTCGGCGACCTCCTCGGCCCCGAGTTCCTGGCGAACCCGCGCGAGCTCTTCGGCCCCGACAACTACCACCCCTCTGCGGAGGGGTACGCGACGGCGGCGATGGCGGTTCTCCCGACGGTCTGCGCGGCGCTCGGCCTCTGGCCCGCCGAGGAGGAGCGGCCGGACGTCTCCCGCCGCGAGGGCTTCCTGCCGGTCGCGCGGGCGGCCGCGGAGGCCGCGTCGGAGGCGGGCACGGAGGTCACCGCGGCGATGCCCACGGGCCCGCGGGGGCCGTGGGCCCTCCTCAAGCGCCGCCGGCGCCGGCGGGTCCCGGCGACGGACCCGACGCCGACGCCCGCAACGGAGCCGTCTGCCTGAGGCCGGGTGCGGTTTTCCTCGCCCCGCCGCCCCTGTTCACGTCCCGTGCGGGGGCGAAAAAGCAAGCGCTTAGAAAAGTGCGGCCCTAGTCACACGCCGACACCCGTGACCTTCACCATACGTACGGGTAACTTCCCACACAGGTCCGCTTACACCGCCGTAAATCCCGCCCGCCACCCGACCACCGCCCCTCAACGAGGCGCTACGCGCCGCCCCTTCCCACTTGGAGCCGTGATGCCCGAAGCCGTGATCGTCTCGACCGCCCGCTCCCCCATCGGCCGTGCCTTCAAGGGCTCACTCAAGGATCTGCGCCCGGACGATCTCACCGCCACGATCATCCAGACGGCCCTCGCCAAGGTCCCGGAGCTGGACCCGACCGACATCGACGACCTGATGCTCGGCTGCGGCCTCCCCGGCGGCGAGCAGGGCAACAACCTCGGCCGGATCGTGGCCGTGCAGATGGGCATGGACCACCTCCCGGGCTGCACCATCACCCGTTATTGCTCCTCGTCCCTCCAGACCAGCCGCATGGCCCTGCACGCCATCAAGGCCGGCGAGGGCGACGTCTTCATCTCGGCCGGCGTCGAGTTGGTCTCCCGCTTCACCAAGGGCAACTCCGACAGCCTCCCGGACACGCACAACCCGCTCTTCGCCGAGGCGGAGGCCCGCACCGCGGAGGTCGCACAGAGCGAGGGTTCGAGCTGGCACGACCCGCGCGAGGACGGTCTCGTCCCCGACCCGTACATCGCGATGGGCCAGACCGCGGAGAACCTGGCCCGCATCAAGGGCGTCACCCGCCAGGACATGGACGAGTTCGGCGTGCGCTCGCAGAACCTCGCCGAGGAAGCCATCAAGAACGGCTTCTGGGAGCGCGAGATCACCCCGGTGACGACCCCGGACGGCACGGTGGTCAGCAAGGACGACGGCCCGCGTCCCGGCGTCACCATGGAGGGCGTCGCGGGTCTCAAGCCCGTCTTCCGCCCCGACGGCCTGGTCACCGCGGGCAACTGCTGCCCACTGAACGACGGTGCCGCCGCCCTCGTGATCATGTCCGACACGAAGGCCCGCGAGCTCGGCCTGACCCCACTGGCCCGGATCGTCTCGACCGGTGTCACCGGCCTCTCCCCCGAGATCATGGGCCTCGGCCCGGTGGAGGCGTCGAAGCAGGCCCTGGGCCGCGCCGGCCTCACCGTCGACGACATCGACCTGTTCGAGATCAACGAGGCCTTCGCCGCGCAGGTGATCCCCTCCTACCGCGAGCTGAACATCCCGCTCGACAAGCTGAACGTCAACGGCGGCGCGATCGCGGTCGGCCACCCCTTCGGCATGACCGGCGCCCGCATCACCGGCACGCTCATCAACAGCCTCCAGTTCCACGACAAGCAGTTCGGCCTGGAGACGATGTGCGTCGGCGGCGGCCAGGGCATGGCGATGGTCATCGAGCGCCTCAGCTAGGCCGTTGACCCGAGCCCCCTACACCCTTGTCCGTAACCGCAGTTGAACCCAGCGTGACCGAACCGGCCCGGAGCCCCGCCAGCACCTGGGCTCTGGGCCGATTTGTGATCCAATCTCCCCCAGGATGTGACCTATCTCCCCCTGAAGAGCGATTTACGCAGGTCAGAGCCGTTACGCAACCAAAACCCGGACTCAAAGTCCTGTCCCTTTCGTGACGTTACGCACTGACAGCTGGTTAGTCCGCCCTTCAAGCTGATGTAGGAAGTCGGGGGTCGACTTTGAACCGGGAGTACGTCAGTGAGCACCATGCCTCTTGCTCTGCTGCTCGCCACAGCCACCACGACAACGGCTGTGGGCGTTGCGGTTCTGCGCACCCTGCAGGCACTGCGCCGACAGGTCGCGGAACTGCACATAGAACTCGCCGCGAGCCACGCCATGGCCGTGCGGGGCCGCGTACCGGCCGCCCGCTCCTCCGCGAACGCCGACGAGATACGCGCTGCCGTGGCCGAGGCGCTCGCGGAAGAGCGGGAGCGGGAGCTTGCCGAGGCTCGTGCCTTCTGGGCCGCCCAGGAGGCACGTGACGCCTCTGACGCCCCCACGCTGCTCGGCCTGCCGGACAGCGAACTCTTCCTGCCCCGGCAGTCGGACTTCGCGGGCCTGGAGCACCTGGAGCCGGTGACCGAGCCGCACTCGGACAGCGACGAGTTCGCCGGGGACTCCGCCGAGCTGGCCGCGGCCCGCCGCCGCCACCCCTCGCACCCCGACTTCGTGCCGGTCCAGTCACCGGTCGTGAACGACCATGAGCGTACGGTGGCCTGCCTGGAGGAACTGGCGGGCTCCGGTACGGAACTGACGGACGTGCGCCCCGGCCCGCTCGGCACCCTCGACGTCTACGTCTTCGCCGACGGCACCACGCTCTGCATGACCCCGGGCCACCGCGAAACCGCCGAGCAGCTGGCCGCCGCCCTCCGCGACGGCGAGACCCCGGTTCTTCTGGGCGGCTCCGGCGTCTCGGGCGCGTACGCGCTGACCTTCGCGTGCGGCGAGGAGAACATCTACATCCTGGCGGACCGAGTCATAGCGTCCCTGTAGCGAAAAAGCCCCGCATGAGCGCCCCGTCAGGGGCGCGGGGCTGTGACATATGCGGCTCCGCCGCGATGGGGGTCCCCCCGCTCATGGGGGTCCCCCCGCTCGAGCGAAGCCGAGAGTGGGGGAGAAGCCGAGAGTGGGGAGCGACAAGCCCCCACCGGCCCGCAGCCCGCCTGCGAACGGTCAAACCCCCGCCCGCTTCTGCGCCTCCTCCACAAGCCGCACAGCCTCCACGACCTCATCCTCGCTCCTCAGTACGAGCGCCAGATCGTGCACGGCGACAGTGATCTGATCGGCGGCCGCGAACATCCCCGCATCCGGCATCTCCCGAGGCTCCCCCGAGGGGTCCTCAAGGCGCTGGGCACGCAGTGCCAATTCCCTGGCCAGCCCCAGCGCCTCCGCGGCAGCGCTCCGCTGCAGCCGGCTCTGCGGAGCGGCCCGCAACCGGTCGGCGAAGTGATCCACGGCCCGCGTCAAAGGCGTCGTATCAAGCACCCGCTGACCCTACGCGTCCGACCTGGAGTGTTGCCAACGGGCCAACGCTCAGGCACGGTGACTTGAAGGACCGGCTTACATCCCATGCGTCCGGAGGCGCCGATGTCCCAAGTCTTCTCCGAGGAGACCCATCGCAACCTGCTCGCTCGAATCCCCCACTGCACCGGTCGTGAGGTCTCCGACTGGCTGCGCACCGTCGACGAAGGCCCCGCCCTCTTCCGCTTCGAGGAGAAGGTCAGCTGGCTCCGCGCCGAGCACGACCTGGCGTACGGCCACGCCAAAGCGATCATTCACGAGTACGACCTTAGGAGGGCCGCGCGCAAACTGCTCTGAGCGCGCACCAGGGACAGCACATCGCATCAGACGAATCGCATCAGACGACGAAGGGCCCACGAACCGGAGTTCGCGGGCCCTTCAGTCACTCCCGGTCGATGCCTACCGGCCCCGACCAGTCGTCGCCGGCTAGTCGTTGCCGCTGAAGATGGCGACCAGGCGGAGCATCTCCAGGTAGATCCACACGAGGCTCATGGTCAGGCCGAACGCGGCCAGCCACGCCTCCTCGCGGGGCGCTCCGTAGGCGATGCCGTCCTCGATCTGCTTGAAGTCGAGGGTCAGGAAAAACGCACCCAGGACGATCGCGAGGATGCCGACGATCGCACCGAGCGGGCCCATGCTGCGCAGCCCGCCGTCATCGGCGACACCGAAGACGACCAGCAGCAGGTTGACCGCCATGACCAGGACGAAAGCGATCGCGATGGCCATGCCGATGCGCGCGTACCGTGCGGTGACACGGATCCAGCCCGCCTTGTAGATGAGCAGGGTGGCGCCGGAGACCGCCATGGTGCCGAGCACGGCCTGGAAGGGCGCGCCGGACCACCTGCTGTTGAACATCTCGCTGACCACGCCGAGGAAGACGCCCTCGAAAGCCGCGTAGGCCAGGATCAGCGCGGGCGAGGCCTTGCGCTTGAAGGCCTGGACCAGTGCGAAGACCATCGCGATGAGCGCGGAGCCGATCGCCAGGCCGAAGCTGGTCGACGTGACCGGCAGCAGGGCCCAGGCGAGGACGGCACCGACGGTGACCGTGCCGAGTGTCATGGCCGTACGCGCGACGACATCGTCCATCGTCATGCGGCCGGCGGCGGGCGGGGCCTGCGGCGGTGCTCCGTGCTGCAGGTCCTGCGGGGCGTACTGGTTCTGAGCGTAAGGATTCTGCGCGTACGGGTTGCCGCCCTGCGGGGCGTACGGGGTGCCCTGTGCGTACGGGTTCCCCTGCGTACCGACAGCGGGGCCCCCGGCCTGCGGCGCCGCGTTGAAGCCCGCGTAGCCGTTGTCGCGGCTGAACCCCCGTCGCGAGAAGACCGGGTTACTGCTCCTCATTTCACTCCTCCATGGCCACCCTGCGCGGCCTTGGCTCAAGAGTAATGGGTAGGCAAAAGAATGCCTCTAGTGCCTGGGGAGGATCTTTCCCCTCTTGTGACCGGGAACACCAGGGTTCAACCCGGCATTCCCAGCACCGTTACAACGCCGGTACGGACCCCTCCGGTTCCCCCGTTCGTGGATCAGTTGTCGGCGGATCGGCGGATCAGTCGAACGGGAAACCCGTGTAGCCCTCGGCCAGGTCCTGCTCGGCCGAGCGGGCGGACGCGATGCGCTCCAGGCGGGCGAGCTGGATGCGGTCCTCGAAGGGTGTCGCGTCGGGCGAGCGGTGCAGCAGGGTCGTCATCGCGTACGAGAACCGCTCGGCCTGCCAGACGCGGCTCAGGCACGTCTCGGAGTACGCGTCGAGCCGCTCCGCCGACCCCGTCTCCCGGAGGTGGACGAGTGCGCGCGCGAACGTGACGACGTCCCCGACCGCGAGATTGAGCCCCTTGGCGCCCGTCGGCGGCACGATGTGGGCGGCGTCCCCGGCGAGGAAGAGCCGTCCGTGGCGCATCGGCTCGTGGACGTAACTCCGCATCGGAGTAACGGACTTGGCGGTGATGGGCCCCCGCTGGAGCCGCCAGTCGTCATCGGTCTCGAAGCGCCGCTCCAGCTCGTCCCAGATCTCCTCGTCACTCCACTCCTCGGCCTCCGCGCCCTCGGGCACCTGGAGGTAGAGCCGAGATACGGACGGGGAGCGCATGGAGAGCAGGGCGAAGCCGCGGTCGTGGCGGGCGTAGACGAGTTCGTCGTGCGAGGGCGGCACATCGGCGAGGATGCCGAGCCAGCCGAAGGGATACGTCCGCTCGAAGACCTGGGTGAGCTCCTCGGGAATCGCTCCCCGGGCCACCCCCCAGAATCCGTCGCACCCGACGACGTACTCGCACTCCAGAACGTCCTCACGCCCCTCGTGCCGGAACCGCACCCGAGGGCTCTCCCCCTCCGCCCCCTCGACGGCCAGCGCCTCGGCCTCGAAGAGCAGCGGGCCGCCCTCCTTGAGCTGGAGCGCGATGAGGTCCTTGCAGACCTCCGTCTGGGCGTACACCATCACGGACCGGCCGCCGGTGAGGCCGGGAAAGTCGACCCGGTGCCGCCTGCGATCGAACCGCAGCTCTATGCCGTCGTGTCGCAGCCCCTCGCGGTCCATGCGCTCGCCGGCCCCGGCCGCCCGCAACACGTCCACGGTCCCCTGCTCCAGGATCCCGGCCCGCTGCCGCTGCTCCACATACGCCCGGTCCCGGCTCTCCAGCACGACGGATTCGATCCCCGCGTTGTGCAGCAGCCGCGCCAGCAACAGCCCGGCCGGCCCGGCCCCGATGATCCCGACGGTGGTACGCATCGGCACGCCCCTTCGCGTCCTCTGTTCGTGTAGTGAAGTTTTATTCACCACTTCCTCGCGTGAGTCTGCGCCGGGTCGGACCCACTGTCAACGGTTGCGCTGCCAAGCCGGGCCCTCGCCCGTGGGAAGGCGACCATCTCCGTCCCGGAGGTCCACCCTGCGCCGGGACGGGGCCGGTCAGGGCCGGGCGGCGGGAGCGGGCTCCTCCAGGCGGCCGCGGAGGGTGGCGGCGAAGTCCTCCGCTCGGGCCAGTTGGACGCGGAGTTTCTCGACCTGTTCCTCGGCGGCCCTCTCGAACGTCCGCACGCGCTCCAGCAGCGCCTCGCGCTCACCGGTGTCCAGTTCGCCGGAGTCGAGGCGGTCGGTAGCCGCCAGCAGGTCCCGCATCTGCTCCAGGGTGAAGCCGAGGGGCTTCATGCGGCGGATGACCATCAGGCGGGCGACGTCGGTCTCGGTGTAGAGGCGGAAGCCGCCCCGAGAGCGGGCGGAGGGGATGACCAGGCCGGTCTCCTCGTAGTGGCGGATGGTGCGCAGGGACAGCTCGGTGCGCGCGGCGACCTCGCCGATCTGCATGTGTCTGCTGTCCATGCCCGCGATCCCGGCCCTTCTCACCTACGGGGGCTGCCGCGTCCCGACAGCCCCGCCTATCCCTACTCTAACGTTAGGGTAGAGTCGCCGATGGCGAGGGTCGGCGCCCGGTGCCTCACCTCGCCCGTGCGGGCTCGCGGCCCGCTCCCTGCCGCATCCGGGGCCGAAGGCGCCCCCGCGTCTTCGTACCGGTCCTGTCCGCCGTGAAGACTCCCGGCCCGCCGAGCGGGCCGTCCGCGGGAGGCCGCCCCGGCCTTCCGCACCCTTCCCGCACGCCCCGCCCGTCGACTCCATGGGTGTGCCCGAGCACGACAGGTCCCTGTTTCCCTTGTCTTCCTCCGCTGTGTCCCCCGCCGCACGGCTGCGCGGCCTGCGCCCCGACTGGCTGTCCGATCCGAAGGTGTGGCGCACCGAGGTCCTGGCCGGACTCGTCGTCGCCCTCGCGCTGATCCCCGAGGCGATCTCGTTCTCGATCATCGCCGGTGTCGACCCGGCGATCGGCCTGTTCGCCTCGTTCACGATGGCCGTGACGATCTCGATCGTCGGTGGACGCCGCGCGATGATCTCGGCGGCGACCGGCGCGGTCGCCCTGGTCATCGCCCCGCTCAACCGGGAGCACGGCCTCGGCCACCTGGTCGCCGCCGTCATCCTGGCCGGCGTCATCCAGATCGTCCTCGGCGCGCTCGGCGTCGCCAGGCTGATGCGGTTCGTGCCGCGCTCGGTGATGGTCGGCTTCGTCAACGCCCTCGCCATCCTGATCTTCGTGGCCCAGGTGCCGGAGATGCACGACGTGCCGTGGGCCGTCTATCCGCTGCTCATCGGCGGCCTGGCCCTGATGGTGTTCTTCCCGAAGGTCACCACCGTGATCCCGGCCCCGCTCGTATCCATCGTGATCCTCACCGTGATCACGGTCGCGGCCGGCATCGCGGTCCCGACCGTCGGCGACAAGGGCGACCTGCCCTCCTCCCTTCCGGTGCCCGGACTGCCCGACGTGCCCTTCACTCTGGACACCCTGACGACCATCGCCCCCTACGCGCTCGCGATGGCGCTGGTCGGCCTGATGGAGTCGCTGATGACGGCCAAGCTGGTCGACGACATCACCGACACCCACTCCTCCAAGACCCGCGAGTCCATCGGCCAGGGCATCGCGAACATCGTCACCGGGTTCTTCGGCGGCATGGGCGGCTGCGCGATGATCGGCCAGACGATGATCAACGTGAAGGTGTCCGGCGCCCGCACCCGCCTGTCCACCTTCCTGGCCGGCGCGTTCCTGATGGTGCTGTGCATCGTCTTCGGCCCGATCGTCTCGGACATCCCCATGGCCGCTCTGGTGGCCGTGATGGTCATGGTGTCCTTCGCTACCTTCGACTGGCATTCCATCGCGCCGAAGACCCTCAAGCGGATGCCCGCCGGGGAGATCACCGTCATGGTCGTCACCGTCGCCTGCGTCGTCGCCACCTCCAACCTCGCCATCGGCGTGGTCGTCGGCTCCGTCACCGCGATGGTCATCTTCGCCAAGCGGGTCGCCCACCTCGCGGAAGTCACCGCGGTCACCGACCCCGACGGCACCACGGTCGTCTACTCCGTAACCGGCGAACTGTTCTTCGCCTCCTCCAACGACCTGGTCACGCAGTTCGCCTACGCCACCGACCCCGACAAGGTCGTCATCGACCTGTCCGCCGCCCACATCTGGGACGCCTCCTCGGTCGCCGCCCTGGACGCCATCGAGACCAAGTACACCCAGCGAGGCAAGACGGTGGAGATCATCGGCCTGAACGATCCCAGCGCCGACCTCCACGGCAAGCTCACGGGCGAACTCACCAGCCACTGACGCGGCTTGCCCGACTCGACGGCGTACCGCTCGAAGCGCTATTACTCGCCCTCGTCGCTTCCCGTGCCGTCATCGGCGATGCGGCCGCGGCCTTTCATCCACCCCCGAGGGGCCACTGCCGCCCGCCGCCATTGACGGTTCGTCTAAAACCCTCCGTCGAGGGCGTGTCGCCAAAGCGCCCGCTTTTCCGCTGCGACGCTCGGCGACGACCCCGCCTCCGAACGTCACTTCAGTTGCTAGCCGGCGACGTCACCGACGAGGGTTTTTCGGGTGGTTACGCACTCCATGAGATGAAGGCAAGGGTCCGCGCTCCCACCGCGCTCCCGAGGGACAAAAGTATGACGGCGGCACCCGCCGTTCCGGCAGGTCAGCCGCCGTGCATCGGAGGTGCCCGGAACCGGACTTGAACCGGTACGCCCGCGAGGGGCAGCGAGGTTTAAGCTCGCCGTGTCTGCATTCCACCATCCGGGCAGGCCATGGGCTCCGCGTCCAGTACTCCGAGCCTATCGGGACACATCCCCCGAACAGTCGACGGGCGGACCGATGTTGTCTTATTTTATTGACGTCTGAGGGTGCATCAGCACGCGGTACGGGCCATACGCACTTGCCAAATGCCCTTCGAGCCCAGTTCGACGGCGTATGGGGAATGACGTGATTTCACCGCCCGAACGAGCGGCGTCCACAGAACCGCCACCGATTCCCTCTCAGGGGCGGGCCTCATACCCAGGTATGACCCGGGGCAGCGCGGTCCGACCCAAGACTGTCCTCGGAACCGGAACAGCGGGTGACTCCAGGGCGCCGATCGGCGGCGACGATGGAACGGTCGTCCCCACTCGTCGTCGTACCGACAAGGAGCACCCTCCGTGACCACGACCCCCCTCGCCGACCGGACCACCACAGTGGCCGCCCGCGCCACAGAACTGTCGAAGGTCTACGGACAGGGGGAGACCCAGGTGGTCGCCCTGGACCGGGTTTCCGTCGACTTCAGGCAGGCCGAGTTCACCGCGATCATGGGCCCCTCCGGCTCCGGCAAGTCCACGCTGATGCACTGCGTGGCGGGCCTGGACACGTTCTCCTCCGGCTCGGTCCGCATCGGCGACACGGAACTCGGCTCCCTCAAGGACAAGCAGCTCACCAAGTTGCGCCGGGACAAGATCGGCTTCATCTTCCAGGCGTTCAACCTCCTGCCGACGCTGACCGCCATGGAGAACATCACCCTCCCGATGGACATCGCGGGCCGCAAGCCGGACAAGGCGTGGCTCAACACCGTGATCCAGATGGTGGGCCTGGCCGACCGCCTCTCCCACCGCCCCTCGCAGCTCTCCGGCGGCCAGCAGCAGCGCGTCGCAGTGGCCCGCGCCCTGGCCTCCCGCCCGGACATCATCTTCGGCGACGAGCCCACCGGAAACCTCGACTCCCGCTCGGGCGCCGAGGTCCTGGGCTTCCTCCGCAACTCCGTACGCGAGCTCGGCCAGACCGTCGTCATGGTCACCCACGACCCGGTGGCCGCCGCCTACGCCGACCGCGTCATCTTCCTGGCCGACGGCCGCGTGGTGGACGAAGTCCAGGGCCCCACGGCGGACGCGGTCCTGGACCGCATGAAGCAGTTCGACGCCAAAGGCCGCACGAGTTAGCTCCGCTGGTTGGCCGTTTTGAAGCCGCGGGCCGGCGGGGCTGGTCGCACAGTTCCCCGCGCCCCCAAAGAGGCGCGGCCCCGGCCCACCGATGCGCCCCCAGGGGGCGGGGAACTGCGCGACAAGCCACAGACGGCCCGCAGGCAAACACCCACCACCCCCAAGCCTCCCGACCTCGTACACCTGGACTGGGAAGACAATGCTCCGTACAGCCCTGCGCAACGTACTCGCGCACAAAACCAGGCTGCTGATGACCGTGCTCGCCGTGATGCTCGGCGTGGCGTTCGTGTCCGGCACTCTGGTCTTCACCAACACCATCTCGGACGCGTACCAGAAGAGTTCGGCGAAGGGCTTCGACCAGGTCGACGTCGCCATTGAGCCGACAAGCGCCCCGGACGAGGGCGACAAGATCGGCAAGACTCCGGAGCTGACTCAGGCCCTGCTGGACAAGGCCGCGAAGACGCCGGGGGCGGACTCGGCCATCGGCGTGGTCACCGGCTTCACCGCCATCGCCGACAAGAACGGCAAGCTGATCGGCGGCGGCTTCCAGTCGCAGGGCGGGAACTACTGGGGAACCGAGGACCCCCGTTACCCCCTGGAGAGCGGCCAGGCCCCGACCGGCAAGAACGAGGTCGCCATTGACTCGGAGACAGCGAAGCGCGCCGGCTACAAGGTCGGCGACACCGTACGGCTCTCGATAGACGGCCCGGTCCTCACGCCCACCATCACCGCCGTCTTCACCACCGACGACGGCAACGTCAGCGCCGGCGGCAGCCTCGCCCTCTTCGACACGGCCACCGCACAGCAGCTGTTCCTGCACAAGACGGGTACGTACGACCAGATCAACGTGAAGGCCGCCCCAGGCACCAGCCAGACGGCCCTCCGGACCAACCTCGACAAGGTCGTCCCGGAGGACGTCGCCGACACCACGACCGGTCAGCAACTCGCCGACGACCAGGCCGCGATGATCGAGTCGCAGATGAGCGGACTCAAGACCAGCCTGCTGGTCTTCGCCGGCATCGCGCTCTTCGTCGGCACGTTCATCATCGCCAACACCTTCACCATGCTGGTCGCCCAGCGCACCAAGGAACTGGCCCTGCTGCGCGCGGTGGGCGCCTCGCGCAAGCAGGTCACGCGCTCGGTCCTCCTCGAAGCCTTCCTGGTCGGCGCGGTCGCCGCCGTCACGGGCCTGATCGCCGGCATCGGCATCGGCGCGGGCCTGCGTGCTCTGATGGGCACGCTCGACGCCACCGTTCCGGCAGGACCGCTGATCATCTCTCCGGGCACGATCGTCACGTCGTTCGCCGTCGGCATCCTGATCACGATGCTCGCCGCCTGGCTCCCGGGCCGCCGCGCCGCGAAGATCTCCCCGGTCGCCGCGATGAGCAGCGTGCACGCGGCGGCGACCACCAAGTCGCTGGTGCTGCGCAACACGCTCGGCGGGCTGTTCGCGGCCGCGGGCATCACCGTCGTCCTCTACGCCACGACGATGGACGGCACCGACGGCCAGGCCCCGATGGGTCTCGGCGCGGTCCTGCTCATCATCGGGGTCTTCATCCTCACCCCCCTCCTCTCCCGCCCGCTGATCGCGTCCGCGGCCCCGGTCCTGCGCATCTTCGGCGTCTCGGGCAAGCTCGCCCGCCAGAACTCCGTACGCAATCCGCGCCGCACCGCCGCCACCGCCTCGGCCCTGATGATCGGCCTGACCCTCATCACCGGCATGACGGTCATGGCGGGCAGCCTGCAGAAGTCGATCGACGACATGGCCACCGCCTCGCTGAAGGCGGACTACGTGGTCTCCATGGCGAACTTCAACTCCCTCTCGCCCGACGTCGAGAAGAAGCTCGGCGAGACCGACGGCGTCACCGCCACCAGCCCGCTGCGCAACGCGCCCTCACGCATCGACGGCGAGACCGAGTACCTGACCGGCGTGACGGGCTCCACCATCGGCGAACTGACCGACCTGAAGGTCGACAACGGCTCCTTCAAGGTCGGCGGCACGCAGGTGGTCGTGGACGAGGAGACGGCCAAGTCGCACGGCTGGAAGGCCGGTTCGACGTTCACGGTCTCGTACGAGGACGACAAGAAGCAGCAGCTGACGGTCGCCGGGGTCTACGAGGGCAACGACCTGATGAGCGGCATCATGCTCGACACCGCGACCCTCGCCCCGCACCAGACGGACGACGACCCGGCCGACATGCAGGTCATGCTGAAGACCGCCGGCGGCCCGTCCGACGCGACCAAGGACAGGCTGGAGAAGGCCCTCGGCAACAATCCGGCCATTCAGGTCCAGGACAAGCAGGACGTCTCCAACGACATCGCGCAGATGTTCACACTGATGCTGAACATGCTGTACGGCCTGCTGGCGATGGCCGTCATCGTCGCCGTCCTCGGCGTCATCAACACCCTCGCCATGTCGGTCTTCGAGCGCTCGCAGGAGATCGGCATGCTCCGCGCGATCGGCCTCGACCGCAAGGGCATCAAGCGGATGGTCCGCCTGGAGTCCCTGGTCATCTCGCTCTTCGGCGGCGTACTGGGCGTGGGCCTGGGCGTGTTCTTCGGCTGGGCGGCCGGCGAGCTCCTGGCCGGCAAGATGCCCACGTACGAACTGGTCCTGCCCTGGGGCCGGATGGCCGTCTTCCTGCTCCTCGCGGCGGCGGTCGGCGTCCTCGCGGCGCTGTGGCCGGCACGACGGGCGGCACGCCTGAACATGCTGACGGCGATCAAGTCCGAATAGCCGCAGCCGTACGCACCTGCCGCAGCCGTACGCGACTTGGGGCCCCGTTCCGCCAGGAACGGGGCCCCAACTCATGGATCGGTTCTCCAAAGCGTCAGTTCCAGGTACGAGCCCTCAGGGGCATCCCGGACGCACCGGACTCGGGAGTCCGGACCGCCACCACCTGATTGACACCGATGCGGTTGCGTTCGAAGGCGAGGGCCGAGGCCGCCATGTAGAGACGCCAGACGCGGGCCCGGCCGGGGCTGGTGAGGCGGACCGCGTGCGACCAGTCCGCCTCCAGGTTGGCGACCCATTGGCGCAGGGTGAGCGCGTAGTGCTCACGGATCGACTCGACGTCCCGCACCTCGAACCCGGCGTTCTCCAGCTGGGTCACGGTCCCGCCGATCGGCGCGAGCTCGCCGTCCGGGAACACGTACGCGTCGATGAACTCGTCGACCTCGTACGCAGATTCGTCGCGCCGCGGACGACGGCCGATCTGGTGGTTGAGGAGCCGTCCGCCCGGTTTCAGGAGGGCGAACAGGGTCCGCGCGTACTCCAAGTAGCGCTCGCTGCCGACGTGCTCGGCCATGCCGATGGAGGAGATCGCGTCGTACGGACCGTCGGTGACGTCCCGGTAGTCCTGGACGCGGATCTCGACCCGGTCGGTGAGTCCCTCTCCGGCGACGCGCTTACGGGCGTACGCGGCCTGCTCCTGCGACAGCGTGACGCCGACGACGCTCACGCCGTGCTCGCGAGCCGCGTGGATGGCCATCGAACCCCAGCCGCAGCCGACGTCGAGCAGCCGCATCCCGGGCTTCAAGTCGAGCTTGCGGGCGATGAGTTCGAGCTTGTCGCGCTGGGCGTCCTCGAGGGTCGCGTCCGCGGACTCCCAGTAGGCGCACGAGTAGACCATGGACGGCCCGAGAACGAGCTCGTAGAAGTCGTTGCCGACGTCGTAGTGGTGGCTGATGGCGCGTCTGTCGCTGCGCTTGGTGTGCAGGTGGGTGCGCCGCCTCACCTCCTCACGGGGCGGGGCGGGCGGCAGCGGCGCCCCCGCCATCCTCACCAGTCCGCGCACCGCGGCCCGTACTTCGGGGTCCCGCAGGGCCTCCCCCAGGCTTCTGGCATCCTCCCCGCGGTCCCACACGAGCTCTGCCATCTGGTCGAGGGCGGCGTACAGGTCGCCGTCCACTGTCAGGTCGCCGGCGACCCAGGCCCTGGCCAGGCCCAGTTCGCCGGGCTTCCACAGCAGCCGGCGCAGGGCCCTGCGGTTTCGTACGACGAGTGCCGGGGCGTCGGGCGGACCCGCTTCCGAACCGTCCCAGGCGCGAATCCGCACCTGGAGCGGAGTCCCCAGCAACTGCTCCATCAGCGCCTTCAACCGCAGCGCCGCGTCCTGCATGACGCACACCTCCGTGACGACGGATCCAACAAAGTCCAACACCACGTAAACACCAACGGGCCCGGAGCGCAGTCCCGCTGAAGCGTCATATCTGAGCAAAAGGGCTTTCGCCCCCGCCGCCCCTACCCATTCCCATCCCCTGGGGCTCCGCCCCAGACCCCGTCGGGGGCCGGCCCCCGAAC
>NZ_JBQQCG010000069.1:0-65719 GCF_052245575.1 Streptomyces sp. 2A115
ACCGGTACGTTCTTCCGGTCGCGCACGCCTCTCGCTTCTTGCGCTCGGCTCCCTCGTTGTGCCCGACGGGCGGGGTCAACACTCAGCAGATGCGCGGGAGTTGCTCGCCCAGTGGCATCTCCACCACCCGCCGGGCGCCGACCAGCGTACGCAGGGTCACCTGGCCGCTCACCCCATGGCGCAGAACCTCACCGATGCGTACGGCGCCCGTGCCCTCGGGGAGCGAGCGCATGACCGCGAGTGCCTCGTCCGTTGCGGAGGGGGCGAGGAAGGCGACCAGGCAGCCCTCGTTGGCGACGATGAGGGGGTCGAGGCCGAGCAGGTCGCACGCGGAGGCCACGGCTTCCGGCACCGGGACGGCGCTTTCGTCGATCTCGACGTGGACGGAGGAGTCACGGGCGATCTCGTTGAGCGCCGCGGCGAGTCCGCCGCGGGTCGGGTCGCGCAGGGTGTGGACGTGGCAGTCGAGCGGTGCCAGGGCGCGTACCAGGCGGTGCAGGGGCTGACTGTCCGAGGCGATGTCGCTTTCGAAACCGAGTCCTTCGCGAGTGGAGAGCACGGTCGTGCCGTGCAGCCCGATCGGGCCGGAGAGCAGGACCGAGTCGCCCGGACGGGCGTGCGCGGCGGACGGGCGCAGCGCCCGGTGCCGCTGCCCGATGCCGGTGGTGTTGATGAAGATCTTGTCCACCGCGCCGCGGCCCACGACCTTGGTGTCGCCGGTGATGACGGGGACGTCGGCCGCGCGAGCGGCCTTGCCCAACGACTGGAGCACAGAGCGGAGTTCGGACAGCGGCAGACCCTCCTCGACGATGAGAGCGACTGACAGGGCGAGCGGCCAGGCGCCGCGCATCGCGAGGTCGTTGACCGTGCCGTGCACGGCGAGAGAACCGATGTCGCCGCCGGGGAAGAACAGCGGGCTGACGACGAAGCTGTCGGTGCTGACCACCAGGTCGGGGTGGCCGGGCAGCAGCGCGGCGTCCTCCAGCGGTCCGCTCTGGCCGTCGAGGGCCGGTAGCACGAGGGTGTCCAGGAGCTCGCCGGTCAGACGCCCTCCGGCGCCGTGACCGAGCAGCACGAGCTCGTCCTCGTGACGGGGAGCGGGACACTCGATGTTCATGGGGTTCATGGCCTCGACACTTCCTTCGTGCGGCCGGCGGCGTGGAAGGCGGCGCAGGTGCCCTCGGTGGAGACCATGGGCGCGCCGAGCGGGTGACGTGGGGTGCAGCGGGTGCCGTAGGCCGTGCAGTCGGTGGGCAGCCGGGCGCCGGTGAGGATGGCGCCGGCGATGCACTCGGGATCCTCGGCCGGTCGCAGGCCGCCGACATCGAAGCGGTCGGCGGCGTCGAACCGCTGATACGCGTCGGCCAGTTCGAGGCCGCTGTCGGGCAGGGTGCCGATGCCGCGCCAGGCCCGGTCGGTGACGCGGAAGACCCGGGCGATCGCGTCCTGCGCCTCGGTGTTGCCGGAGCGGCGCACCGCCCGCAGGTACTGGTTCTCGACCTCGCAGCGTCCATGCTCCAGCTGGGCCGTCGCCATGAGGATGCCCTCCAGGAGGTCGAGCGGTTCGAAGCCCGTGACCACGATCGGCACCCGGTGGTCGGCGGCGATTGGTTCGTACTCGCGCCAGCCCATCACCGCGCAGACATGCCCGGCCGCCAGGAAGGCCTGTACCTCGCAGTCGGGGTCGTTGAGCAGGGCGGTCATCGCGGGCGGTACGAGGACGTGGCTGACGAGCAGCGAGAAGTTCGGCAGGCCCAGGCGGGCGGCGTGCAGCACGGCCATGGCGTTGGCGGGCGCGGTGGTCTCGAACCCGACGGCGAGGAAAACCACCTCACGGTCCGGCCGGTCCCGGGCGATGCGGACCGCGTCCATCGGCGTGTAGATGACCCGTACGTCCGCGCCGTGCGCCCGAAGTGACAGCAGGTCGGTGTCGGAGCCGGGCACTCGCAGCATGTCGCCGAAGCTGGTGAAGATGACGCCGGGGCGCGCGGCGATGGCCATCGCCCGGTCCAGGGTCTCCAGCGGGGTGACACACACCGGGCAGCCGGGTCCGTGGATCATGCGGATGCCTGCGGGCAGCAGTTCGTCGATGCCCTGCCGGACCAGCGTGTGGGTCTGGCCGCCGCAGACCTCCATGATCCGCCAGGGCTCGGTCGCGGTGCGGCGCAGCTCGGCGAGGAGCTGCCGGGCCAGCGCCGGATCGCGGTACTCGTCGAGGTACTTCATTGTGGATGCCCCTGTGGTTGTCCCTCGGGCTTCCCCCGAAGCGGGGAGTCGGGGGAAGCCGGGCTGCCGGAGAGGTGGCACTGCACGTCGACGACACCCTCGACGGCACGCACCGAGCGGGCGGCCACCGGCACCAGCGCGATGTCGCCGATCCTGCCGGCGAGAGTGGCGTCACCGTGGATGGTGACGGTCGGCGAGGTCATCAGCTCCACGGTGGTCACCGCCCCCGCCTTCGCCAGGTCGGAGAGCTTGCGCAGCTGGGTGATGGGGGTCCCCCGGGCGAGCGGAGCCGGGACTGGGGGAGGTCGGGGTCGCTGTCGCGGAACTCCTCCTTCGGCAGCAGATCGGCCTCGGAGACGATGCCGATCACCCGGCCCTCGCCCACCAGCACCGGAACGGTGCAGACCTTCCACTTATCCATGGTCCTGACGATCTCCTTGAACGCGGCGTCGCGACTGACGGCCACGACGGTGCGCGTCATCACATCGCTCATGCTGTGCGGGCTGCCGTGCATGGTCTCCTCCTCGGGTGGTCATGTGCGGTCGACGGTGAGGTCGAGGAAGTGGGTGGCGCAGGAAATGCACGGGTCGTGGTTGCGGATGGCCCGCTCGCACAGGTGTGTCAACTCCTCGTCGGTCGCGTCGTGTTCGCTGATCGCCGCCCGGGCGATGCGGAGCAGGTCGTCCTCGATCGCGCCCTGGTTCTGTGCGGTGGGCGGTACGAGGCGGGCGTCCGTGACGGTGCCTTCGGCATCCAGCCGATAGCGGTGGTAGAGCAGGCCGCGCGGTGCCTCGGTCGCGCCGTGGCCCGTGCCCGCGGCGGGCGGTACCTCGATGTACGGACGAGACGGGGGCTCGTACGCGTCGATGATCCGCAGCGCCTCGTCCACCGCGTACACCGTCTCCACGGCCCGGACGAGGATCGAGCGGTAAGGGTTGCGGCAGACGGCCCCGTTACGGGGGTCGCCGAGCCCTGCCTCGCGGGCCGCCGCCAGCGCAGTGACCGAGAGCCGCCTCCCGCTGATCGCGAACCGGGCCAGGGAGCCGGTGAGATGACGGCGTCCGTCGAGGCGGGAGTGCAGGGCGGTGGAGTGGGGCAGATGTTCCTCGCGGACGTGGGCCAGGAACTCACCGAGGGGGAAGGCAGCGGTGGTGCCGTCGGTGCGCAGCACCGTCGGGGTCCCGGTCTCGATGGCGTACGTGCCCGGGGCAGCCAGTGCGAAGAGGTCTGCGTCGACCTCCGCGTCGGGGAAGTCGAAAGCCCGCGACCCAGTGCACGGTCTGCCAGGCGTCGTCGGCGGCACGGCGCAACTGTTCGGCCAGCGGGCGCAGTTCGGCGGGCGTGGGTGCCCGGTGGAAGCCGCCGACGCGGACGTTGACGGGGTGGATCGCGCGACCGCCGAGGAGTTCGAGGATCGCGTTGCCCGCCTGCTTGAGTCGCAGGCCCCGCTCCACATGGGAGCGGTGGGTGCGGGCGAGGTCGATCGCGCTGTCGCAGCCGAGGAAGTCGGGGGCGTGCAGGAGGTAGATGTGCAGCGCCTGGCTCTCGATCCACTCGCCGCAGTACAGCAGCCTGCGCAGGTCGCGGATGCCCTGGCCGACGGAGACACCGCAGGCGTCCTCGATCGCCGCGCACGCGCTCAGCTGGTAGGCCACCGGGCAGATCCCGCAGACGCGGGCGGTGATGTCGGGCGGTTCGGTGTGCGCCCGGCCGCGCAGGAACGCCTCGAAGAACCGTGGCGGTTCGTAGATCCGCAGCCGGGCCTCCTCGACTCTGCCGCCGTCGACGCGCAGATGCAGGGCGCCCTCGCCCTCGACACGGGCGAGTGAGCCGACGTGCAGGACGCGGGAGCCTCGGTGGGTCACGTCTCCTCCTCGGTCTGTGCGAAGGCCGCGACGTTGAAGGTGCGCAGGAAGCGTTCCGTGTCGCGGTCGTCCATGCCGTCGCGGTGCAGCAGCGGGATGAGTGCGGGCAGGTTGACCGAGCCGGACGGCCCGAAGCAGCCGTAGCAGCCGCGTCCGTACGCCGGGCAGAGCGCCCCGCACCCGGCGTGCGTCACCGGGCCGAGGCAGGGCGTGCCGTGTGCGACGGTGACGCAGACCGTGCCGCGGCGTTTGCACTCGAAGCAGACGCTGTGGTTCGGGACGTCGGGTTTGCGGGCAGCCGCGCAGTTCGAAGTCCACGTCGATGTGGGCCGCGACAGGGGTTGAGGTGGCGAGGGTGTCGATGTAGTCGGGGCGGGCGTAGACGGTGCGGCGGAACTCCTCCACGTCTGCGAAGTTCCGCAGGGCCTGGATGCCCCCGGCGGTGGCGCACGCGCCGATGGTCACCAGGAAGCGGGACTGCGCGCGGATCTCCCGTATCCGCTGCGCGTCGGCGGACGTGGTGATCGACCCTTCGACGAGTGTGAGGTCGTACGGGCCCGGCCGCACGTCACTCGACGCCTCCAGGAAGTGGGCGATGTCGATGCGCCCGGCGAGGGCGAGGAGTTCGTCCTCGCAGTCGAGGAGGGTGAGCTGGCAGCCGTCGCAGGACGCCAGCTTGAACACCGCGAGCGTGTGCGCGTGTGCGGGTGTGTGCACGGGTCCGGTCATGTCACAACTCCCGTACCAAGAGCAGGGATTCCGCCCGGTCCCAGCCGATCACCGGGCCGTCCCGGCACAGCAGGACACCGCCCAGCTGGCAGTGGCCGCAGTGCCCGGTGGCGCAGCGCATGTTGCGCTCCAGTGAGACCCGGATCCGGTGGGCAGGCAGGCCGCGGTGGAGCAGGTCGCGGGCTGTCGCGCGGATCATCGCCTCGGGGCCGCAGATGAAGGCCGTGGTGTTGTGCGGGTCGAACCGGGCGTCGTTCAGCAGGGAGGTGACGACGCCGACGCGGCCGCGCCAGGCGGGGGCCGGTCGGTCGACGGTGATCGCGCAGTGCAGCGGGCTGTGGGCCGTCGTCCAGGCGTGCACCTGGCGGGCATAGAGGACATCGTCCGGAGTGCGGGCGCCGGCCAGGAGATTCAGCCGCCCGTACGCGTGCGGGGCGGCCAGTGCGTCGAGCACGAGCGGGCGCAGCGGGGCCAGACCGATGCCGCCCGCGACGACCAGGACGTCCTGCCCGTGCGCCCGTTCCAGCTCCCAGCCGGTGCCGAACGGTCCGCGCAACCCGACCTGGGCGCCTGGCCGGAGCGCGCACAGCGCGGCCGACACCGCCCCGACGGAGCGGACCGTGTGGACGAGTCCGTAGCGGTCGATGCGGGACACCGAGACGGGGATCTCGCCGACCCCGAAGGCGTACACCATGGCGAACTGCCCAGGGCCGAAGAGCGCGAGCGTCGCCGGGCCCGCCGGTGCGAGAGTGAGGGTCACCGTGTCGGCCGTCTCGCCGTGCACCTGGGTCACCTGGTACGGCACGGGGATGTCGGTCATGGCCGGCCGCCGCTGCCGTAGGGGGCGTACAGGTCGAGCAGCCGGGTGCGGGCCGCGTGCAGCCGGTGGGCGAGCACCTGGCCGACCCAGAACGCGATCGTGCGGCCGAACTCGGGGTCGCCCGCGCACATCGCCCGTACCGTTGCCGCGTCGAACTCCCAGGCTCGTACCGGATGCGTGGCCTCGGCGCCCAGTTGCCATACGTAGGGCGGGAAGTGCCAGGACCAGCCGACCAGTTCGCCGTGTCCGAGTGTCTCGATGACGGCCGCCCGGCGACCGGGTACGTGCAGGTCGAGGGCGACGACGCCGGTCCGGACGACCCAGAACCGGTCGGCCCGCCGGCCCTCGTCGAACAGGCGGGTGCCCGCCTCGAAGGAGACCTCGCGGGCAATTCCCATCAGCCGCTCGCGGTGCTCGGCCGGGAGGACCGTGGTCATCATGGTGAGAGACGTCATCGCTCCTTCTCCCCTTGCTCCTGTGTCTTCTCGTGCTCCTGCCGTCGCAGCCGGGTTTCGAGCTCGTCGTGCAGCGCAGAGGCTTCCTCGGTGATGTCGATGCCGACGGGGCACCACGCGATGCAGCGCCCGCAGCCCACGCAGCCGGTGCTGTCGAACTGCTCGTGCCAGGTGGAGAGCTTGTGGGTGAGCCACTGCCGGTAGCGACCGCGCGGCGAGGAGCGCACCGGGCCGCCGTGGAGGTAGGAGAAGTCCAGGTCGAAGCACGAGTCCCAGCGCTGCCAGCGCTCGGCGTGGTCGCCGGTGAGGTCGGTGACCTCCTCGGTGGTGGTGCAGAAGCAGGTGGGGCAGACCATGGTGCAGTTACCGCAGGTCAGACAGCGGTCGGCGACGTCGTCCCACCGCTCGGCCTCCAGGCTCTCGCCCATCAGGGCGCGCAGGCTCACGGGCGGCATGGCTCGGCCCATCCGGTCCCGGGCGGCGTCCACCGCGTTGCGGGCCGCCGTTTCCGTCTCGGGGTCGGCCGGGTGGTGGGGGATGCGGGCGAGTACGTCGCTCCCGGCCTCGCTGCCGACACGTATCAGGAAGCGGTGCCCGGCCTCGTCCACGATCTCGGTCAGCGCGAGATCGAAGCCTGTGTCGGCTGCCGGGCCGCTGCCCATGGAGACGCAGAAGCAGGTGGCTCCCGGTTCGGTGCACTCGGCGGCGATCAGGAACGCTCCCTCTCGTCGCTCCCGGTAGCCGCTGTCCTGGTAGCGGCCTCCGGTCAGAACCCGGTCCTGGATCGCGATCGCGCGCAGGTCACAGGGGCGCACGCCCAGGAAGGCGTACGACGGCTGCTCCGGCCGCTCCGCCGTGACGGAGAGGTGTCCGTCGGCCGTACGGTCGGCGCTCCACAGCTTCTCCCGCTGCGGGTGCAGGAACGTCTTCCAGGACTGCGGGCCCGTGGTGTGCGCGAATGCGGCGCCGTCCTCACGGGGGACGAGACGGTAGTGACCCGCCTCGACTCGGGTGCCCCAGCCGAAGGGCAACTGGTCGGCCGAGTCGAGCTCGGCCAGCACCACAGCGCCGTCCCGCACGGTCGGACCGACGACCGTGCGTCCCTGAGTCGTCAGGGTCTTGATGAGGGCGTCGAGGCCGTTCCTGTCCAGGACCGCGGTGGCCGGGCTGACTGTCATCGTTCCCCTCCGGAAGCCGTGGGGCTGTCATTCCCAGCGTGGGCGCGGGCCACGGGAGGCGCTACGGGCCGCCCGGACCCGGGCGGGGGTCGTTCGGCCCCAACGTGCGGTGCGCTCTCCTGCACCGCCGGGCCGAGGGCACCGCACGTCCTCGCCGCCGGGCCGAACAACACACCGCAGTCGTGTGCGGGCCACCGGCGGTGCGCGACTGCATCGACCGAACCCTCCCGCGGGACCGCTGTGGCACCCTCCTCCGGAGAGCACGTACTCGTCAGGTGAGGTGGCTGGAGGCCGAGGACTGTCCTCCGTAAGGACAGTCCTCAGTAAGGAAGGAGACGCCCAGACGGCGTCCGACGGTCGGGGGGCTCCGGCTGCCGCGGAGTTCGGGAGCACCTGACCACCTGTATCCGCTTCATGATGGTCACCTCCCGATGCGTCGTCCACGGTCTGGAGATCCCGTCGGCTACTGCCGAGCAGCCCAGCGCCGCCGGACGCTGTCCTCGTGCTCGGCCTGCTCCAAGGCCAGGTCACTCCGGTCCAGGGCCTCCCGCAGGCGGGGGATCCAGTGGCGCCGCAGGGCACGGACCCGGTGCCGGGTGCTGCTGACCTCCGCGCCTACCAGCTCGGCGGTGGCGTGGGCCGCCGCGTACTCGGCTGCGGCGCGCACGGCACGGCCGTAGGCCGCCTCGGCGTGCACGAGGGCCGTGTTGGTGGGAGCGGCGGCGGTGGGCGGACGGGAGGGTACGGATGTGGAGACCGCCGCCGGATGGCGTACTCCCATGGAGGTGGTCCAGTTCACCGTGACCTCGGCGGGGCCGATGCCTGCTGCGGCCGAGTCGAGGGCCTGTTCCCCGCCCAGGAGCAGTCCGCGCAGCAGCCAGCTCTCGGCCTCGGACAGGAGGTCCCGCCAGGCCCGCCCGGCTGCCTCCTCGGCGCGTAGCAGCCGCTGGTGCTCGGAGCGGAGGATACGCAGCTTCTGTTCCAGCAGGTCGGCTCCGCGCTCGGCGACGTCGAGGCTGTGCCGTAGGCGCAGGCGTCCCGCACGACCGGGCGGCGCAGAGCGGGCGCCGGTCATCGGGACGCCTCCGCGCCCGGGGCGTCCTTCGCCCCGTGGGCGTCGAGGAGGGAGACGGGGAGCATGGAGAGCTGGCTGCGGGGCAGGGTGAGCAGGGCCCGCCAGCCGCGTTCCAGCGAGGCGTCGAGGCCGCGAGGTTCGTCGCTGCGCTGGTCGGCGAAGTCCCTCAGGAACGCCTCCTCGAAGTCCAGGTAGCGGCGGTCGGTGGGGCTCAGCGTCGCCTGGCCGACCAGGTCCGCGAGATCGCGAATCTGCCGGGCCCGGGCCAAGGAGGCCAGCAGCTGCGCCGCGACGTCGAGGTGGTCGTCGCGGGTACGTCCGGGGCCGGCGCCCTTGCGCATCAGCCGGGAGAGGGAGGACAGGGCGTCCAGCGGCGGATACACGCCCCTGGCATGTACTGAGGGCGAGAGCACGATCTGGCCCTCGGTGATGTACCCGGTCAGATCCGGCACGGGGTGGGTGATGTCGCCCGCGGGCATGGTGAGGACCGGCAGCACGGTGACCGAGCCGGGCCGTCCTCGGATGCGTCCGCAGCGTTCGTACAGGGAGGCCAGGTCGCTGTAGAGGTAGCCGGGGTAGGCGCGGCGGGCTGGGATCTCCCCGCGGGCGGCGGAGACCTCGCGCAGGGCTTCGGCGTACGCGGTCATGTCGGTCATCACCACGAGGACGTGCCGTCCTTCGGCGAAGGCGAGGTGCTCGGCGACGGTGAGCGCGATCCGCGGGGTGAGGATCCGCTCGATCACCGGGTCGTCGGCGGTGTTCAGCAGCACGACCAGTTCCCCGGCCGCCGACCGTTCCTCCAGGGCGGCGCCGACGAAGGAGGCGTCGGCGTGGGTCAGTCCCATGCCCGCGAAGACGACGCTGAACGCCTCACCTGCGGCAGTGGCCTGGGCGGCGATCTGGGCGGCCAGTTCCAGGTGCGGCAGCCCGGCGACGGAGAACACCGGTAGCTTCTGCCCCCGTACCAGCGTGGTCAGGGCGTCGATGGCCCCGACACCGGTGAGCACCGGCTCGGACGGGGGCTCGCGCCGCACCGGGTTGATGGGAGCGCCCCCCACCTCGGCGGCGTGGGAGCCGAATACGGGCGGGCCGCCGTCGAGGGGCTCGCCCCGGCCGTTGCAGACGCGGCCGAGCCAGTCCGTGCCGACCGGGACGCGCAGCGGGCTGCCCGAGAACGCCGCGCGGACGCCCTCCGGGTCCATGCCCGCGGTGCCCTCCAGCACCTGGACGACCGCCAGGTCGCGGTCGGCGTCCAGGACCACGCCGTGGCGCCGTTCGCCCGAGGCGAGGGTGATGCGTACGTACTCGTCCCAGCCGATCCCCGAGACGCCTGCGACGATCGCGAGTGGTCCCCGGAGTTCACGCACCGCCGTGTACTCGATCGCACCGGACAGGCTCAAGGATCCCGACGGGTTCATGGGCGCACCGCCCCCAGCCTGGCCAGCATGGTGTCCCGCCGCGCCGCCACCCCGGCAGCGTCGTGCGGACCGGTGTCCTCGCGGGCGCGCAGCAGCGGACCGAAGTCGACCTCCTCGACCGAGGCCGCCGGGACACCGGAGTCCACCAGCTCGCGGCAGCGATCGGCGACCGCCAGGACGGCGTCGGCCAGCGCGGCCGTCTTCTCCGCGCCGCAATACGCGTCCCGCTCCGACAGCGCGCTCTGCTGCAGCACGCCCTCCCGGATCAGCCTCCCCGCGAGCACACTGATCCGCTCCCGCGCGGGCAGGGCGGCGATCCCGATCAGATCCACGAGATCGGCCAGCCGGTCGGCCTCCGCCAGCACGGCTCCCACGCGGTCGCGGCGCCGGTTCCACGCCGGATCTCCGGCCGCCCGGTGCCCGGCGGCCAGGACCGGGACGTCCCGGGAGAAGGACCCGGCCCAGGAGACCGCCGGGTAGTGGCGGGCGTAGGCGAGGTCGCGGTCGAGGGTCCATAGGCAGCGGACGAAGCGTTCGGTGTGCGCGGTCACCGGTTCGGTCATGTCCCCGCCCGGCGGGGACACCGCGCCGATCACGGTCACCGAGCCCTGGTCGCCGCCGAGAGTGGTCACGGCGGCGGCCCGCTCGTAGAAGGCCGCGATGGCGGAGGCCAGCCCGGCCGGGTAACCCTCCTCGGCGGGCAGCGCGCCGGTACGGGAGGCGAACTCGCGCAGCGCCTCGGCCCACCGGGAGGTCGAGTCGGCGATGACGACCACACCCAGGCCCATGTCCCGGAAGTACTCGGCGACCGTCATCCCTGTGTACACGCTCGCCTCGCGGGCCATCATCGGCATGTTGGAGGTGTTGGCGATCGTTACGGTGCGGTCCGCGAGGCGCCCGCCCGTGCGCGGGTCCTGGAGCTCCGACAACTCGGTGATGACGTCGGCCATCTCGTTGCCGCGCTCCCCGCAGCCGACGTAGACGATGACGTCCGCGTCGCACCACTTGGCGATCTGCTGCAGCAGCACCGTCTTGCCGGTGCCGAAGCCACCGGGCACCGCCACCGTGCTGCCCCGGGCCACTGGGAAGAGCAGGTCGATCACCCGCTGGCCGGTGTTCAGTGCCTCGTGGCTGTCGACGCGCTCCCGCACCGGGCGAGGGCGCCGCACCGGCCACAGGGCGCCGACGGTCACGTCGGTGCCGCCCACCGCAGCCACCATGGCGTCCCGCGGGTGGTCCCCAGCCTCGGCGATCTCCTCGACTGTGCCCCCGCCGCCCGGTGGCGCGAGGACCTTCACCCGCAGGGGTCCCGCGTTGCGGATCTCTCCGAGCGCCTGCCCCTCGGTCACCTGCTCGCCCTGCGCCACCAAGGGGGAGAAGGACCAGCGGCGTTCCTCGGCTGCGGCCCGCTGCGCGCCGGTCAGCAGCCAGTCGCCGGCCCCGGACAGGGGGCGCAGCAGGCCGTCGAAGATCCCGCCGAGCAGCTCCGGACCGAGCCGCACCGACAGCGGACGGCCCTGGGGCAGCGCCGTCTGCCCCGGAGTGAGGCCGCCGGTGTACTCGTACGCCTGGACGGTGACCACGTCACCGCTGATGGCCACGACCTCGCCGGGCAGCCCGGCGGGGCCTATCGAGACCAGGTCGTACATCGCGATGCCGCTCGTGTACTCCATCTCGACCAGCGGTCCGGTGACGCGCAGGATCCGGGAGGCCGACTGCCGGTCGGTCGGCCGTCGACGCGTCTCAGCGGCTTCCGTCACGGCTCCCACAGGCTCCGCACCTCCGCTCCCATACGGTCCAGCGCGCGGTCGGCCAGCGCGGTCAGCGAGAGGTCGACCCGCCTCCCCGGCATCCGGGCCACCACACCCCCGTCGGCGTGCTCGCTCACCTCGGCGCCGGCACCGAGGAGGACACGGGCCCGGTGCTCCAGCCGCTCCCGCAGGGACGCGAAGCCATCGGTCCCGCGCAACTCCCGTACGCGTTCGGCGGCCTTGCGGCGCAGCTCGTCGTACGACTCCCGGCGGGCGGCGAGGGTGCGGGACCTGGCCTCCCGCCGAGCCCTGACGAGGAGGTCACGGGCGGCATCCGCGCCGTCGGACTCGCCCTGCCCGCGGGCCTCGTCGAGGATCGCTCGGGCCTCGGCGCGGGCCTGGTCGAGCAGGGCTGCGGCCTCCCGCTCGGTGCGGGCGAGGAGCGCTTCCGCATCGGCGTGAGCGGCCCGCAGCAGCTCTTCCCGGACGGGCCGCAGTGCGTCCGTCGTCTGGTCGGGGGCCGGGGTCGTCATGGCGGCATCACGGCGGTCAGCGGGCGGCGGCCTCCGACCGCCGCGGAATCCGACTCCAGGGCCTCGGCCGCAGTGGGGGTGAGGATCACCAGGTCGATGCCGTCCGGCAGGCTGTGCCAGATCCGGCGTACGTCGTCGGGGCCGTCGGCGATGAGGACGGCCGCTCCGGCCAGGGCCAGACCGGCCACACGGGCGCGTTCTCCGATGGCGGCGACGGTGCCCATGGGTCACGCCTTCCCGATGAGGATGACCGCGACGACCAGCCCGTAGATGGCGATGCCCTCGGCCAGGCCGACGATGACCATCGCCCGGCCGAAGAGTTCTGGCCGCTCGCTGAGCGCCGCGAGGGCTGCCGCACCGGTGTAGGCGACGGCGATGCCCGCCCCGATCGTCGCCCCGGCCACCGCGATCGCGGCGCCGATCAGGGCGGCGGATCCGGAGCCGGACTCCTGTGCCGTCGTGGTCGCGGCCTGCGCGGATCCGCCGCTGAGCGCCAGGGCCAGCACCACGGTGGCGGCCACCAGGAGCACGGCGTCGGCGGCGACCATCCACCACAGGGCCGTGCGGCCCGAGCGCCGCAGCACAAGGCGTACGGCGACGAATCCCGCGACGATGACGGGCAGGGCCAGGAACCAGGCGATCACGATTACTCCTCCCTCGCCGGGCCTTGTCGGACAGGCTCCGCTGTTACGGGCGGCGCGGCGGCAGTGGCTGAAACCGCGATGTGCTCCACGGGCAGGTGCCAGGGCCTGAAGGGGCGGCCCTCGCCCTCGAAGAGCCGGGAGAACAGTTCGTAGAACTCCAGCCGCAGCGCCTGGACACCCGCCACCAGCGCCTCCAGTGAGAAGGCCAGGGCATTGCCGAGCAGGAAGACGAGCACCGCCGCGACGACGGCCACCGGGCCCCGGCCCGCCAGCGCCGTTGTGCCGTCCCAGACGATCGCGCCGAGCGCCGCATGAGTGAGGCCGAAGGCCGCGAGCCGTGCGAAGGAGACGACGTTGGAGCCGATCCGCACCACCGCGTCGAAGAGCTGGATGCCGGTCTGTACGGCGCCGCCCGGACCGCCCGCCGTGGTCGCGTACAGCCCCACCCCGGCCAGAGCCAGGCCGACGACGGTGATCGCGGCCCCCACGACGCCGTACGCCGCCTGGCCGAGCCACACATACCCGGCGATGACGGCGAGACCGAGGTAGAGCGCCGCCCCGGCGATGCCGGTCGTCGCGTACAGGGCCGCCGCCGGTCCGCCCTCCCGCCACCGGTTCACGATCCCCGCGGCGTAGGCGACGGCGAGCAGCACGGCGCCGAGCCCGACGGCGGCGACCAGCAGTCGCATGGGCTCCTCCAACGGTTCCAGCCACAGCACCGGCAGCACCCCGGTCGGGCCGAAGAACTCGCCGTACGCCACACCGGCCACGGTGGCGGCCAGCCCGGCCCCGGCGACGAAGGGCCACAGCGGACGCAGCGCTGCGAGCCGGCGAGGCCGTCCCGCCCGGAGCAGGAGTGCGATGGCGACCAGCAGCAGCCCGTGCCCGGCGTCGCCGAACATCAGGCCGAACATCACCACGTAGACGATCCCGGCCGCCATCGTGGGGTCGAGGTCGGCGTAGGGCACGGTTCCGTACGTCGTGACCAGGGGTGTGAACGAACGCCGCACGGTCGTCGCCGCATACCCCGGGGGAACCGTGCCCGTTCCGGTCAGCAAGGTCGGTGGATCGACACCGCGCGGGGTCCGCAGCGGCACCAGCGCGCCCCCGGCACGGGCGATGCGCGCCGCCGTGGCGCCCACCGCCGTCTCGGGGCACCAGCCGGCCAGTGCCGCGATCGCACCGTGCCGGACCGCGCTGCCGAGCCGTTCCTCCAACTGCGCCTCACCCGCCAGCAGGTCCGTCCGGCCCTCGCGCTCCAAGGCGTCCAGATCGGGCGCAGCCTCGCTGAGAACGGGTTGTGCCGGCTCGGCGCGCAGCCGCTGCAGGTGGGTCGCCGCCGGCCCGCGGACATCCGGCCCGCCGTCCCCGGCCAGGTCGATCTCGACGCAGCCCGCCCCGGCGATTCGCACCAGGCTCTCCCTCAGCGCCTGCTCGGGGGCCACGATGGCCACCCTGCGCATCCGGACCGGGACCGCCGCCTCAGCCCGGAGCATCGAGCACCTCCGCGGACCAGTCCCCGGGTCCGCCGCCCCGGGCGGCCAGTTCCAGCGCGCCGCGGGTCTGCCACGCATCCGCGGACAGCAGCGCCACGGCCCCCACCACCGGCTGCGGCCCGAAGTGGGACCGGCGCAGCAGTTCCCGGCCGTCCCGCTCGACCGCCTCCCACCACCGTCCCTCCGCCCGCCACACGTCCGCCGCCTCGTCGATGTCCTTCAGCAGCCACTGCGCCGTGGCCGGCAGCGCCTGCCGGAAGTCGGCGTACGACCCCGCCCTCACCGCTCGCGGGCCGAGCAGGCGGGCCGCCCGACGGGCGGAGACGTCCGGCATCCGGCGGCCGACGACGAACACCTCACGGCCGAACAGCAGGGCGAGCCGGGCCGCCGCCCATCGAGCCGCGTCGGGAACGGCGGTCGCGAGCCGTAGGGCGGCGGAGACCCGCATGCCGGTGGCGACCGCGGCCGGGGAGTCGCCCCCGGGGTCGCCCCAGACGGAGGCCGCCAGCGCGGAACGCAGCTCCGACGGCGTACGGGTGCGGGCGAGTCGCGTCCAGGCGATCGCCAGCGCGCCCAGGCGGTAGGGCGGGGGGTGGAGGCGTTCCATACCCGCATGCCGCGGTTCGACCGGGGCGGGGCTGGGGGTTTCGGCCGAGAGGGAGCGCAGGTGGTGTTCGGTGTTGGAGATCTCGAATCCGGCGGCCAGTGCCCGGATGGCATCGGTGCCGGTGGCCGGTTGCCAGCCGGCGAGGACCCGCAGATGCCACAGCAGAGTCGCCGAGACCGCACGCTGGGCCTCGGCCGGGGTGGCGCCGGGGGTGACGTCGTGCCGGTACGCGGTGGCCGCCAAGTAGCGCAAGGCGTCATCCAGCGTCGGGGACCCGGCCACGTTCCGGATGCCGTCCGCGCCCAGGCACCTGGTCCGCAGAGCCCGTGCCCGGGTCACACCGGCCACCCATCCGGCTCCCATCACGGACCACCCTCCTGGCGCCTTCCGCGTCCCGGAGCCGTGTGAGGTGCCGGTGCGGGTGGCGATTCCTTCTCCGCCACGAGGTCCTCCAGCACTAGTGCGAGCACACGATCGGCGAGTGGGGACGTCCGGGTCCGGTTACGTTCGCGTACGGCGGTTGCCTCGCGCTCGGCCGCAGCGCGCAAAGCCGCCGCCTCGCCCTCGGCGGCACGCAGCACATGCTCGGCCGTGCGCGCCCGTACCGGACGGGCCTCCTCACGGGCCTCTGCAGGTTCCGGCGGTCTCCGTCCCCGGCGACATGCCGTTCCTGGACGTGGCCCACACCCTCGCCCGCGAGCAGTTGAGCGCCGTGCCGGTGGTCGACGCCGACGACCACGTGATCGGTGTCGTCTCGGAGTCGGATCTCCTGGCCAAGGCCGCCGTCATGGCGGAACCGCACCGGCACGGACCTGTCGGCAGGCTGCGGCAGCACCGCCTGTACGAGAAGAGCCACGGGGACACGGCGTCCACCTTGATGACCTTCCCTCCGGTCACCGTCCACCCGGCGGAGCAAGTGGCGGATGCCGCGTGGACCGCCGCTCACGCGCGGCTGAAGCGGCTGCCTGTGACCGAACATCGCGGTCGGCTGGTCGGTGTGGTGAGTCGGCGAGATCTGCTGCGGGCGCTGATCCGGGACGATGCCGAGATCCGGGCCGAGGTCGAGTCCGTGGTGGGTCAGTATGTGCTGGATCCGCGCGCTGTCGAGGTCGCCGTGGAGAACGGGGTGGTGACGATGGCGCGGCGCCGGCGAGTGCGACGATGAGGGCTTCGTCGTGGACGTCGAAGGGCTGCCCGTCGCGCCGCTCGGCGACGTAGAGGTCCCCCCAGCGACGGCCACGACGACATGGCCATCCTTGCCCTTTGCACCCCGCGCGCCTGACAAAGCACCTCAAGCAGGCACCCGGGGAATCGGGCCCACCAAGCGACGCCGGTCACGGACGCGGCCCGGAGGCCCCGAGACAATCACCACTGACGCCAAGGCGCGACTGTACGCCGCTCCGGACTTCCCACTTCCTCCATCCGCGTCGGTCGTTCACTGTGCACAGCAGCCGCGGTGGGGGCGGCGCCCACCGCGGGCGGCTGTTCCGTTGTTCCCTGCGGCCGTGGCATCCACGGGCGCACGTCACCGGGTGTGGGCGACGAGGAAGTCGGCGCTGCCGGACAGCGTGGTGAGCCGGGGCGTGTCCTCGTCCTCGATGCGCACGCCGGACCGTTCGCTGAGGACCTCGACAAAACTCAGGAAGTCCAGAGAATCCATCTCCAGCACGTCACGGAACGCGTCGTCGGGTTCCAGCGCGGCGACATCGGCGTTGGGGATGACGGAGGAGATCGATTCCCTGACCATGTCCAGTGCATCGGTTCGGTCCATGTTCACAACTGCTCCGGGTTCTGCAGGAGGCGGGCGACCGCCGTGAGGTAGCGAGCACCGACGGCACCGTCTGTCGCCCGGTGGTCGGCCGAGAGGGTCGCCGTGACCACGGGTCGCACGCCCAGCAGGCCGTCGACGGCGCACGGCCGGTCGGCCACCCGCCCGAAGCCGACCAGGGCCACCTGCGGCGGGTAGATCACACCGAAGACGGTTTCCACGCCCTGGTCGCCGAGGTTGGTGACCGTGATCGTGGCGTCGGACACCTCGGAACCACGCAGCCTGCCTGTGCGGGCCCGGGTGACCAGATCCTTCAGGGCGCTCATCAGTTGGGTGAGTGTCAGTGTGTCGGCGTGATGCAGCGCGGGGGCGACGAGCCCTCCGCCGCGCAGGGACACGGCCACGCCGAGGTGGACGCCTTCGCCTGCCATGAAGTGGTCATCGGTCCAGAAGCCGTTGAACTCCGGGACCTCACTGGCCGCCAGGGCCGCCGCCTTGAGCAACAGGGCCGCGGGGAGCAGCCGTTCACCGACCGGGCTGCGCCGGTTGTGCTCGTGCAGCCAGGCCATCGCGGCGGCCATGTCCGCGGTCGTGGAGAGGTAGTAGTGGGGGATGTCCCGGTTGGCGCGGGTCACCAGGCCGGCGATCGCCTGGCGCATGGCCGCCGCCCGGTGGTCGGAAGGACGGGCGGCAGAAGGCCGTACCGCGGAAGGACGTACCGCGGGGGCGCCCGCGTACGCGGGCCCGGCGGCCCCCGCCGGGCCCGGGGCTGCCTGGCGTACGTCCGCGGCACGGACGACCGACTCCCTGCCCGTCCCCGTCACTGTGGCCAGATCGACGCCCAGTTCGGCGGCGAGCCGCCGGGCGAGCGGGGTGGCCCGCACGCGTGGCGGCCGAGCAGTGGCTCGGGCGGCCGCCGCTTCCTCGACATCGGTGCGGGTGACGCGGCCTCCTGGTCCGGAGCCGTGCAGCGTCTCCAGGTCGACGCCGCTCTGCTCCGCGAGGTGCCGGACCAAGGGGCCCGCCTCGATGTGGCCGCGCTCCCGAGCGGCGGACGGCGCCGACACCAGGACCGGGGCGGGTTCGGGTGGCGGGGATGGGGCCTCGGAGGGCTCGCCTTTCTTCGGTACGTGGCGGACAAGTCGTCGCTCCGCCGCCTTCTCGGCTTCCGTGGGGCCTTCGGGCTTCCTGACCTTCCCAGGTTTCCGGGCTTCTTGCGGCTTTCCCGCTCCTTCCGGTTCCCCTGGCTTCTCCGCCGTCGGCCCAATGAGCGCGAGCGGCGTGCCCACCGGCACCGTCGTGCCGGGCTCGACGATTAGCTCCGTCATGGTCCCGGTTTCGAAGCACTCCACCTCGATCGTCGACTTCGCGGTTTCGACGACCGCGACCGGATCGCCCTTGTGCACGAGGTCACCGGGCCCCACCAGCCATTCCAGGAGCGTGCCCTCGTCCATGTCCGCGCCGAGGGACGGCATGGTGAACTCGGCCATGATCAGTGCACCGCCCGTTGGACGGCCGCGACGATGTCGGCGGTCTGCGGCAGGGCGGCCTCCTCCAACTGCCGGGCGTACGGCATGGGCACCTCGGCGCTGCACACCCGCTCGACGGGTGCGTCAAGGTCGTAGAACGACCCTTCGGCGATGCGGGCGGACACCTCGGCGGAGAGGCTTCCCGTACGCCATGCCTCGTCGATGACCACCGCACGGTGAGTACGGGCCACGGAAGCGGTGATGGCCGCGTCGTCGAGGGGACGGAGCGTGCGCAGGTCGATCACCCGATGGGCCGCAGCCCGGCCAGGGCGGCGCCGATGCCGGCGCCCACGAACGCGGACTCCGACAGCGGGGTGTCACGGACGCGTTCGGGTCCGAACTCCTCCAGCAGGCCGAGGCTGACGCCGAAGCATCCGCCGTAACGGCCCACGTCCTCGCCCATGAGGAAGACACGGTCGTCGGAGCGCAGGGCCTCCCGGAGCGCCTCGCGCATCGCCTCGCGGTATGTCGTCTTGGCCTCTTGCGTTCCGCCGGCGCCCATGGTCAACTCACCGCCTTCGCCGAGGAACTGGTGACGTGGCGGAGCAGGTGCTCGACCGGCTCCTCGGGTGCCTGTTCGGCCGCTTCGACGGCGTGGTCGATCTCGTCGGTGATCCGCTGCTCGATCCGGGCGAGTTGCTTGTCACCCAGCTCACCGTTCTCGCGCATGCGGTCCATGAGAAGGCTGATCGGGTCCCGGGACTTCCACTGCTCGATCTCCCCCTTCTCGCGATACCGGTCCGGGTCGTACATGGAGTGAGCACGGAAGCGGTAGGTGCGCAGTTCCAGGAAGTGCGGTCCAGTGCCGGCCCGGATGCCCTCGACGGCCCGCCTGGCGGCATGTTCGACGGCTTCGACGTCCATGCCGTCCACGGCCCAGGCGACCATGCCGTAGGAGGCGGCGCGCATGGCCAGGTCGGTCTGTGCCTCGTGCCGCTCCAGGGCCGTGCCCATGGCGTAGAGGTTGTTCTCGCAGACGAGCAACAGGGGCAGCTTCCACAGGGCCGCCAGGTTCGCGGTCTCGTGGAACTCGCCCTCGGCGAAGGCTCCGTCGCCGAAGAAGCAGCAGGTGACATTGGCCTGTCCGCTCATGTGGTCGGCGAGGGCGAGACCGGCGGCCAAGGGGAGCCCGCCGGCGACGATCGCGTTGCCGCCGTAGAAGCGGCGGCTCGCGTCGAACAGGTGCATGGATCCGCCCCGGCCGCCGCTGCACCCGGTGGTCCTGCCGTACATCTCGGCCATGACGGCCTCGGCCGTGATCCCGCGAGCCAGGGCGTGGCCGTGTTCGCGGTACGTGGAGACGACCGCGTCCTCGGGTGTCAGTACCTGGTTGACGCCGACGGCGACGGCCTCCTCGCCGATGTAGAGGTGGACGAAGCCGCGGATCTTCGCGGCGCTGTACAGCTCGACGCATCGCTCCTCGAAGCGCCGGATGCGCAGCATCGCCTCCAGCTGGCCCGTCCGGTGTCCGGCGGCCCCTCGCCCGGCGGGAGATGCGGTGCTCGCGTTCCGATTGGCCGTCGCGGTTCTCTTGGCGGACCTCGGTGCCGCCGAGTCCTTCCGTGTGCGGGTGGGGCGGGCCGCGCTCATGCCGATCCCTCCAAGGTCGACAGGTCGCCCGTCGGCAGGCCGAGTTCACGCGCACGCAGCAAGCGGCGCATCACCTTCCCGCTGCGGGTCTTGGGCAGGTCCTGGTCGAACGCGATCTCCCTCGGCGCGACGGCGGGGCCCAGCTTGCGGCGGCCGAAGGCCAGCAGCTCCCGCTCCAGATCCGAAGTCGGCTCGACACCGGGGCGCAGCGATACGAACGCCTTGACGACGTTCCCGGCGACCGGGTCCGGCCGTCCGATCACCCCGGCCTCGGCCACCGACGGGTGCTCCATCAGCGCGCTTTCCACCTCGAACGGGCCGATCAGATGCCCCGCCGACTTGATGACGTCGTCGGCCCGCCCCACGAACCAGTACCAGCCGTCCGTGTCCCGGCGGACCAGGTCTCCGGTCAGGTACCAGCCGTCCGCGAACGCGGCGTCGTAGCGCTCCTTGTCGTGCAGATAGCCGCGGAACATCGACGGCCATCCCGGTCGCAGCGCCAACTCGCCCTCGACGCCAGGGCTTTGCACCTGAGTGACCCTGCCGTCGGTGACCAGTGCACGGCCGTCCTCGCCCTGCTTCAGCACGGTCGCGTCGACGCCGGGCAGCGGACGTCCCATCGAGCCGGGCCGGATCTCGCAGGCCGCGAAGTTCGCGATCATGATGCAGCCGGTCTCCGTCTGCCACCAGTTGTCGTGCACCGGCAGGCCCAGCACGTCCCGGCCCCAGACGACGGCCTCCGGGTTGAGGGGCTCGCCGACGGAGGCGATGAAGCGCAGGGCCGACAGGTCGTAGGAGCGCGGCAGGTCGTACGGGCCATGTCGCGGGGTGGCACGCATGAGCATGCGCAGGGCCGTGGGGGCGGTGTACCAGACGCTGACTCGCTGTTCCCCGAGGGTTCGGTACCAGCGCCGGGCGTCGTAGTCGCCCTGGTCGACGACCAACGTCACGCCGTGGATGAGCGGGGCGATGATTCCGTACGACATGCCGGTGACCCAGCCGGGGTCGGCGGTGCACCAGTACACGTCCTCGGGGTGCAGGTCGAGCGCGTACGCGGCCGTGGCGTGGTGGGCGACGACGGCCTCATGGACGTGGACCGCGCCCTTCGGGGTGCCGGTGGTTCCGCTGGTGAAGTGCAGCAGGGCCATGTCGTCGGGCGAGGTCGGCGGGACGGTGAAGGTGTCCGGGGCGGCGGACATCAGCTCGTCGAAGGACGCGGTGCCGGGCAGGTCATCCGCGCCGGGTCCGACGATCAGGATGTGCTTCAGCCCGGGAACCGACGCTCGGCGCTCGGCGACCTTGCGCCGGTAGAGGGCCGCGGTGGTGACCAGGACCTGTGCGTCGCCGAGCCTGAGCCGCTGCTCCACCGGGTCCGGGCCGAAGGCGGAGAAGAGCGGGCAGAGCACGCTGGTGTTCTTCAACGTGCCCAGCACCGCGGTGTATAGCTCAGGACAGCGGCCGAGCAAGGTGAACACGTGGTCCCCGTGCCCGACGCCGAGGGAGCGCAGGACGTTCGCGAAGCGGGCCGTACGGCGGGCCAGTTCCGCATAGGTGACGGTCGAGACGGAGTCGTCACGGGCGACGCACCGCAGCGCGACCTTGTCCGCGTGGTCCGAGGCCGCGTGCCGGTCGACCGCCTCGTGGGCCATGTTGACCCCACCGTCGGGCAGCCCGGCCAGCGCGCTGCGCGCCTGCGACCAGGTGAAGGCGGAGCAAGCCCGGTCGTAGTCGGTGAGACAGGGCGGCACGACCGGTGCGGTGTCCTTGCGGATGGTTTCCCAGTGCATGGGTGCTCCTCCCGGCACTGCCCTGATCTCCAGAGTCGCCGAGCACGGCGTCGGCCGCACTTCGACCGGAGGAGGCGGCCCGATGGGACGGGCGGCGGCTCTCTGCCGGCGTTCATGGAGCCGGGGGCCGCCCACTTCTTGCGGGCCCGAATTGCACGGTGCGCGGTTTCACTCCGCTTCGCCGTGTCTCCTTGTGGCCCTCGGCTCAATTCCATAGAACCGCCGCTCATCGGCAGGTTGTAGGGCCGAACGGCCCGGAACAAGGGGCCGACCGACCCGTTCGGACCTCTGTCGGCCGGTCGGTTCACTCGCGGTGCAGCACGACTTTGAGAGCGCCCGTGGTGGTGCCGTGCGAGAACACCTCGTAGGCGTCCTCCATCCGATCGAGTCCGAAGGTGTGGGTGACCAGCTGTGAGACGTGCAGGTGTCCGAACCTCACCAGCTCCAGCAGCCACGGTATGGAGTATGTGTCCACCTGGCCGGTACTGATCGTCACGTTCTTGCGCCACAGGGATTCGAGATGCAGTGTGACCGGTTTGCCGTGTGTGCCGATGTTGGCGATGTGCCCCCCTGCGCGGACGGCGCGGGTGCACAGGACGAAGCCGTCCGGTTCCCCCGATGCCTCGATGACCACGTCGGCCCCCGGTCCCTCGGACAGTTCGGCGATCACCTTCCCCGGTAGTTCGGCGGCATCGGGCCCTATACGGGCGGCGGCTTCCAGCCGGGCGGAGGACAGGTCCACCACGATGATCCGGCGGGGCGAGTAGAGCCGCGCGGCGACGACGCAGGCGAGCCCGACGGGACCCGCGCCCACTACGACGAGGGTGTCTCCCGGGCCCACGTGTCCGTTTCGCACGCCGACTTCGTAGGCCGTGGGGAGGACCTCGGCGAGCAGGACGGCGTCATCGAGCGGGAGGGAGGAGGGCCGTCGGTGGGTGGAAAAGTCGGCGAAGGGGACCCGCACGAACTCCGCCTGGGTTCCGTTGATCAGATTCCCCAGAATCCATCCACCGCCCTCGCGGCACTGTCCGCGCGTGGTGTCACGGCACGCCGGACAGTGGCCGCAGGCCGAGACGGACGACACGATCACCTGGTCCCCGGGACGCAGGTGGTGGACGTCGCCGCCGACCTCCATGACCTCGCCGACGGCCTCGTGGCCGAGGACCGTCCCCGGCTTCACCTCGGGCAGGTCTCCACGCAGGATGTGCAGATCGGTGCCGCAGACGGTGGTGGCGTCGACGCGCACGACGGCGTCGGCAGGGTCCTCGATGGCCGGATCCGTGACCGTGTCCCAGGAGATCTGCCCGGGGCCGTGGTAGACGAGTGCTCGCATGGTCACCCACTCCCTGGCTGACTCGGCCGGTTCTCTCCACCGTCGCTCTGGGAGTACGGCAGGGCAACCGGGGACATCAGCTCGTTGGGCTCCTCAGGACCGTCGGACTCCCGGGCCGGGGTGTGGGGCCCCGACGCCCGGTGTTCATGGCCGGACGGGCGGAGATGCCGCTGCGCCGATCAATGAGAGCCAGCCGGTCAGCCCGGCCGGGTCGGCGGTCCCGCAACGGAAGCCGACATGCCCGTCCGGACGGACGGCCACCAGCCCGCGACCGGGGCTGTTCGTCAGCCGGAGGACGGTAACCAGGGGACCGGGCACGGCGTCCGGCGGCGGGTCGGCCTCGCACTGCAGCAGCAGGTGCACACCCGGGCGGGCCAGCAGTTCGTGCAGCCGCCTGGGAGGTCCTTCGACGCTGACGGTCGCGTCCGGCAGGCGGTCTCCTGAGTGGGGAGCGCCACGCAGGGGCGGTGTTCCCTCCACAGACAGGGGGCTGCGCCGGTAGTTCACCCGCAGCTGGGAGATGAGACGGATGGCCTCGGCGACCAGCCGTCGCCGGTGCAGGAGGGCGGGTATGGCCGGGGCCGTGAGCGGAGCGGCCACCGCGCGCAACCATGAAGGGATCCGGCCGGTCGACGCCTCCGCCCAGAACGCCGTGTGTGTGAGGATCAGCCGTCGGTGGGCAGCCGCTCTGCGCTCCCTGTCGTAGGAGTCGAGCAGCACTTCGGTACCGCGCCCGTCCGCGGACTCACCCCTGGAGCCGCTCGCCGCGAAGCCGAGCTTCCAGCCGAGGTTCACCGCGTCCTGGATACCGGCGTTCATGCCCTGGCCGGTGGCCGGTGAGTAGTTGTGCGCCGCGTCCCCCGCGAGGAAGAGCCGCCCCCGGCGGAACCGCCCGGCGAGGCCGCATTGCAGCGGCACCCGCGCGGACCACGCGAGACGCTCGATCCGGGCCCGAAGCCCCGCGTCGTTGAGGAGGTGCTGGAGCTCGGCCAGCGGGACGGCGGATCCAGGTTGGCCGAAGTTCTGGCCGGCCCCGTCGGTGGACGCCCGCGTGGCCAGCAGCCGCCAGGTGGCCTGCTCGCCGAGCGGGAAGAGGAACAACAGCCCTTGGCGCCCCGCGAACACCTCGGCACCGGAGCGCTCGGAGATGCCGCCGAGGTCGAGGTCGGCGAGGACCACCTCTTCGGCGTAGGGCTTGCCGTGCCATCCGATGCCGGCACAGGCCCGCACGGTACTGGCCGGGCCGTCGCAGCCGACAACGAAGGGGCAGCGGATCTCCTCGATGCCGTGCCGCGATCGCAGCACAGCCCGCACGCTGTGCCCGTAGTCGCGGGCAGTGGTCAGTTCTGTGCCCCGTTCCACCGTCACCCCGCGGCCGGCGAGTGCCCGCGTCAGCACTCGTTCGACGTCCATCTGCCGCATGAGCGACAGATGGGGGAACGCCGTGTCGGGCAGCGCGAGGTCCGCGAGTCTGGTCTCGACGACGCGGGAGCCGAGATGGAGGTCGATTGCTGGGGCGGGGTCCGCCAGCTCCAGCAGGGCGTCGGTGACGCCGAGTGGGCGCAGGACTTCCAGAGTGCGGGGGTGCAGGATCAGCGCACGGGAGGGCCGGAACGGCTCGGGACGCCGCTCGATGATCCGGATCCGTGCCCCGTGGTCATGGGCCTCCAAGGCGAAAGTGAGGCCGGTTGTACCGGCCCCGACGACCAGGATGTCCACCACTGTCGTCACGTCCCGGCCTGGATGCGCCACCATGCTGAGCTGTCGTGCGGCGCAATGTTTTCGATCAGCCCAGGATCCGCGATCACGTCGTCGCGGCGCAGCCTGGGCACAACGGCATAGCTGATCGAACCAGGCACGCTGACCAGTGCCAGGACCCGCCACAGGGAACGCGCGTAGTGCTCGGCGCGCTCCGTGCCGTCCCACTCGTACATGCCGCGGTAGCGATCATGCTCGTCGTGGGCCAGCCACAGTTTCGAGGTGAACCCGGGGAAGCCGACGAACAGCGGGGTGTTCAGCAGGCTCTCCGCGCGGAACACGGCGTGTGCGGGCCCACGGACCAAGCGCAGCCGGAAGGTGACCACCAGCGTGCACGGGTCCTTCGCCAAGCCGCTGCCGAGTCGGGTCTCCCGGTACACCCGGGCCGAGGTGCCGTCGGCGAAGCGCAGCCGCATCTCCTGCCGTTCCTTCGGCAGACGGACCCGGTGCCGCGCAAGCAGCGCGAAGGTGGAGAGGAAACATGTGGCCACGGCCCTCCACGCCTCGCCAGGGACGAGGGGTTTCTGTTCACCCATGGTGGCCGCCTCACGAAGTGCCGTAACGGGCGTGCGGGCCCCGGCCCTGCCACGCCTCCTGCCGGACCGCAGGGCCCCCGTACAACCACCATGAGCGAATGCGCCGTGCCGCGCGAAACCTGGTGGCGCGGGCCGGCAATTGGTCGTCATCCCCGGCCATGTGCGGGCGTCCCAACTCGTCTAGTCCGGCTCCATGTAGGGGCGACGGAAGACCGGTGCCTGGCTGTCGGCGTGCGGGCGGATCGCTGCCAGTGCCTGGACCACCGCGGCCTCCAGGGAACCGCTCGTGTCGACGCTGACGGCCTCAGTCCAGGGCGGTTCCGTGGCAGCCATGGCGGTGGCCACGTCGACGCCGGCGTCGGACGCCCCGGGCGCGCGGGTGGCGAGGCGGGATGTGGTCACCTCGGCCGGAACATGGCAGTGCAGGGCGACGAGGTCGGCGTAGGTGTGTTCGGCCATGCTGAGGGCGGCCTCGCGCTGTGCGGCGTCGTGCCAGGTGGCGTCCAGGACGACGGACTCACCCTGGGACAGCAGGGTCGATGCGCGGTCGAGGAGAGCGGCGTACGTCTTGTTGGTCCATTCGGGGGAGTACAGGCCCTCGCCGTAGGCGGCGGCAGCCCGCTGCTCCGCCGAGATGCCCGCCAGTTCCTTGCGGAGGCGGTCGCTGCTGAGCAGTGTCACGCCCAGCCGATCGGCCAGCGCGCCGGAGAGCGTGGACTTGCCGCTGCCCGGGAGCCCGCCGACGAGGGTCAGGCCGACGACGGAGGCGCGCAGGTGGCGCAGGGCGGTCGTGATCAGTCGGTGTGCTGCCGCCTCCCCGCCGGGCGTGCCCTGGCGGGCCTGGATCAGGGAGACCTTGGCCCGGACGAACGCGCGGTACGCGACGTAGTGGTGACGCAAAGACGGCGGTGCCGGGTCACCGGAGTATTCGCCGTACTCGTCGAGGAAGAACGCCGCGGCCTCCGGCGCCCCGAGCTGTTCCAGGTCCATGGCCAGGAAGGCGGCGTCGTCGAGGCCGTCGACGTAACGAAGGGTGTCGTCGAACTCCAGGCAGTCCAGAACGCGTGGGCCGTCGTCGAGGCAGAAGATGTCCTCGGCGAGCAGGTCTCCGTGGCCGTCGACCACCCGCCCCTGCTCGATGCGCCTGTCGAACAAGGGCTCGCGGCCGGCGAGGTAGCGGCGCACCAAGCGCTCGATCTCCTCCACCCCATCGGGCGCGGTGCCGTCGTCGGACAGGGCGCGGACCTGGGCGAAGCTCGCTTCCCAGCGCGAGGACAGTGCGTCGCGCGTCCCCTGCTCGGTCACCTCCCGGCTGCGAGGTGCGCTCGCGTGGTGGGCGGCGAGCAGCCGGGCGACGGCCCGAAGGGCGTCGTCGACGGCCGCTCCTTCCCGTACGAGCCGGGAGAGGCGGCGCTCGGTGGCCATGCGGCGCATCACCACGACGGGTTCGGGTACGTCGGTGTCCGGGCTGCGGAATTCGCCGACGCCGAGGTAGATGTCGGGGGCGAAACGGCGGTTGAGGACGACCTCTCTCTCGCACGCGGCCTTCCGGGCGGCCACCGTGGTGTAGTCCAGGAATGTCAGGTCGACTGGTTTCTTCACCTTGTAGGCGCGGTCCCGGATGAAGAGGACCACGGCGGTGTGTGTCTCGCGCACCTCGGCGCGCGAGAGCGACGAGGCTCTGGGGGCGTCGTCCCGCCGCGCCGACGCCATCGGCTGGCCGGGGTTCGGCTCAGTCATGGGGGACGACGGCGACGGGGCAGCGCGCGTGGTGGGCGGCGGCTTGGGCCACGGGGCCCAGGCGTGGTGCCAGGGGAGGGTGGTGCTTGCGTCGGCCGACGACCAGCAACTCGGCGCCTGCGGCGGCTGCTATGACGGCCCTGGCGGGGCTGTCGAGGTGGATGGCCTCAGCTACGACCACGCCCGGGAACTTCTCGCGCCAGGGACGGAGGGCCTGGCTCAGGCCCTTCTGAGCCTCCTGCCTGACCTCGTGGGTCACGGTGTGATCCACGCCCCAGGGGGCGTACGCGTGGATCGGCACGCTGCGGCCATGGACGGTGCGGAGCGGCACGCCCCGCACCGCGGCGGCGGTGAAGGCGAATTCGAGCAGGTCGTCGGACGGTCCGTGCAGTTTCAGTGCCACCACCACGCCGCCTGCCGAACCTGATTCGGGCGCGCGACCTTCTTCCCTCCGCTCGGCGCGCACCAGGACCACGGGCCGCTCGGCGCGTGCCACCACGGACATGCTGATGTCGCCGAGGAAGTAGCTTTCCACGGGAGTCAGGCCCCTCGAACCGAGCACGAGCATCTCGGACTCCGACGATGCCTGGAGCAGTGCGTTCTGCGCGTCGTCGGCGACCAGGTTGCCGACGACGGTGAGGCCCGGGTGGTGCGCCTGGAGTTCCGCCTGGGCGTTGTGCATGAGCCGCTTCGCCCAGTAGTTCTGGTCGACTTCCGCGGGGATGAGGGTCGGTTCCGGGGCCAGCAGGGGCCACGCGTGCAGCAGGCGCAGGGTGAGATTGCGTCGCTCGGCTTCGTCGGCGGCCCAGCGGGCGGCGGCGAGGCTCTCGGGTGAGCCGTCGAGGCCGACGGTGAGGGCTTGTTCCATGGCGACTGCCTCCGTCTCGTACGAAGCTGGAAGGACGGTGCGTGCGGTCACCGCCCGAACGGCTGCCGCCCCTCGTGTGTCGGTGGCCGTGCAGGCCGGCCGTGGCGCGTGCGCGACGCACGAGCGCTGGCGCCGACCGACAGAGCACGGTGCTTCTACATCGAGGACTACCTCAGATCTCCTCGCGGCGCATGTGGTCCCCGGCGAGGCGGCGCTCGCACGGGCGTGAAGTCCGGAACAAGGGAGGTGGGAGCGGTGGTGGTTCCCCTGGTGGTCGGCATTGACGGGTCCGAGGCGAGCCTTGAGGCGGTGGAGTGGGCCGCGGACGAGGCGGTCCGGCACGAGGTACCGCTCCATCTCGTGCACGCGGCCGCAACAGACCACGAGACGCCCAGCCTGGTCGCTGTCGCCTCGGAGCGAGCCGGCAAGAGCGCGCCGACGGTACGGCTGTCCAGTGAGGTAGTGCACGAGGACGCGGCGTCCGCCCTGGTCGGCAAAGGGCGCAACGCCTTCGCTCTGGTACTCGGATCCCGAGGGCTCGGAGATCTCGCCGGGCTGCTCCTGGGCTCGGTCAGCTTGGCCGTGGCCGCTCATGCCGACTGCCCGGTCGTCGTCGTGCGCGGTGGGCTGGAGCACCGGAACGGCCGGTTCGGGAGTGTCGTCGTCGGTGTCGAGGACGGGCAGGGCAGCGGTACGGCTGTGGACTTCGCGTTCCGGGAGTCCCATGTGCGGCGCTGTCGGCTGGTGGCGGTGCACGCCTGGAACGTCCCGGTCGGGAACCCTGGGCCGCCGGGCTTTTCTGGATACGCCCTCCAGGCCATGGGGCGCCCGCCGGCACAGGTGCTCGCTGACGCACTGCGCAGCCCTGCGGAGCGGTATCAGGACGTGTCGGTGAGTAGCGAGGTGGTCGAGGGCCCGGCCCGGCGGGCGCTCTTGGAGGCTGCGTCCGGTGCTGATCTGCTCGTCGTCGGGGCCCGCAGGCGACATGGGCACGTGGGTCTGCAGTTGGGCCTGGTCAACCACGCGGTGCTGCATCACGCGCCGTGTCCGATTGCGGTCGTACCGCAGGTGTGACCGGTGACGAGCAAGGTGGGTCGAGTGGCCGTTCAGCAGGGACCTTCGGCCCAGTGATCGGACTCTGCCGCCGTTGGAGGGTAGTGGGGGAAGCAGACGTGGCGGGGGGATGCACCAGCAACAGCTGGAGGCCAGACCATGAGCGCACAGGATCCGCCGCACGCATCCGGTCCCCGCCGACCGCACAACGAGCAGCCCCCGCCGAGGGGCGCGAACCCGCTGAGGCGTACGTCCGATCGGGCCGAAGCCTGGTGCTCCGGCTTCCTGCTGGCGGTGCTTGTCCCCGGACTGCCCGTGGCTTCGGTGAGCGCGGGGCTGGCGGTCCACGAGTCGACGATGCGCACCGTTCAAGCCCAGTCCGCGGAGCGGTTCCAGGTCACTGCTCGGGTGACCTCGGCCCCGGAGGCAGCATCGGGCGGTGCTGCGGACGAGAAGCAGAAGGTTCAGGTCAGGTGGACCGATAAGGACGGCCGGCAGCAGACGGGAAGCGCCCCTGCACCGCTGGACAAGACCGCAGGCTCCACCGTGCGGATCTGGGTGGACCGGGGAGGAACCGTCAAGAACCCGCCGATGTCCGCGAGCAACGCGAAGGCCGGCGGCTGGCTTATGGGCGGCATGACGGCGGTCGGCGTGTACGCCGGCTTCGTTGCTGCGCGCAAAGGCATGCGCCTGGCGTTGGACCGCAGAAGGTACGCACAGTGGGACGCCGAATGGGACCGAGTGGAACCCCTTTGGTCCGCGCGGTTCCACAGGTGACAGGCCGGGGCCCTGAGTGTGGTCCAGGAGGTGACGCAGATGTCCGATGTGACGACCACTGACCTCTACGAGGTCACGATGGCGATGTCGTACCTGCGGGAGGGTATGACCGGCCCGGCAACGTTCAGCCTGTTCGTCCGCGACATGCCGCCCGGCCGGGGCTTCCTGGCGGCCGCCGGCCTGGAGTCGTCGCTGGACTTCCTGTCCGGGTTCCGGGTCGACGCCGAGGATGTCGATGCCTTCGCCTCAGCACTGCACCGGCCGCCGCGTGATCTGGCCCCGCTGCTGGGCATGGAGTTCACCGGCCAGGTGCGGGCGGTGCCGGAGGGGCGGATCGTCCTGGCGGGAGAGCCACTGTTGGAGGTGACCGCTCCGCTCCCGCAGGCCCAGCTGGTCGAGACGTACATCCTCAACCAGGTCAACCATCAGACGACGATCGCCTCGAAGGCCGCACGGTGCGTCCTGGCCGCTGCCGGCCATCCGGTCGTGGACTTCTCCCTGCGCCGCACGCACGGCCCTCAAGCCGGTCTCCAGGCCGCCCGGCTGAGCGCCATGGTGGGATTCGCCGGAACGAGCAACGTCGCCGCGGCCACCGCCGAAGGACTCTCGGCCGTCGGCACGATGGCCCACTCGTACATCGAGGCGTTCGGAACGGAGGAGGCGGCCTTCCGGGCCTTCGCCCGGTCCCACCCCGGTCCGGTGACACTCCTGGTGGATACCTACGACACCGAAGAGGGGGTACGCGTCGCGGCCCGCGTCCTGCGGGACCTGGACCGTGGGCCCGGCTCGGCCGTACGGCTGGACAGCGGAGACCTGGGAGCCCTGGCGCTGACGGCGCGCGCCATCCTCGACGCGGCGGGACTGCCGGACGTACGGATCATCGCCAGCGGCGGTCTCGACGAGTACGCCGTGGACGAACTGGTCCGCTCCGGGGCGCCGATCGACGTCTACGCCGTCGGCACCCGCGTGGGGGTCTCGGCCGACGCCCCGTTCCTGGACTCGGCCTACAAGATGGTCGAGTACGACGGCCGACCGGTGATGAAGCTCTCCTCGGACAAGGTGACCGCCCCTGGACAGAAGCAGGTGTACCGCCGTCCCGCATTTGCGGACGTGATCGGGCTCCAAGATGAGCAGCCGCCGGCGGCGGGCGTACCGCTGCTGGAGACGGTCATGCAGAACGGGAGTCGCACCGTCGAGCGCCCCACTCTGGACGAGAGCGGGGAGAGGTTCGCCGCCGACCTGGCCGAGCTCCCGCCCGCAGCACGCCGCATTCAGGCCCCCCTCGCGCCACGCGCGACCATCTCCGGACCGCTGACTGTCCTCGCCGCCCAGGTCCGGCACCGTATCGAAGACGAGGTCCTGGCCTCAGTCGCCAACCTGCGCAACCACGAGCGGAGGGCAACCGGATCACAGCGCTCCGTACCGAGATGAGGAGGACAGCGATGCCGCATACCGTGGAGTGGAAGGTTCTCTCTACCTCTTCGAGGAAGAGAGAACGACCAAGGCACGTGTGGTGCTGGACACCGGGACCACGGAGCTCACCGGGCACGGGGCCGCGCACAGGAACCCAGCGGACATGGACGTGCCGGAGATCGGTGACGAGCTGGCAGCGGGCAGGGCCCTGCACGACCTCGGCCGGCAGCTGGTGGACGTTGCCGAGCGTGACATCGAGGGCATGGGCGCGGCCGCCGCCGGGCGGAGGGACCCCCCGGAGACCGGCTGGCCGTTGCCCGATTTGCAAGGAGGATGACCGATGACGCTGCCCGGGCACCATCACCATGGGAGGGACGCTCTCCCCGCATGGGACCCCATCCGCGAACTTGAGGACCTGCACACTCGCATGGACCGTCTCATGCAGTCCGCCTTTCCCGGCGGAGCCGAACTCAGCACAGCCGGGGCATGGGCGCCGCTGGCGGACATCGAGGACACCGAGGACGCGTACCTGGTGGAGCTGGAGCTTCCCGGTGTGGACAAGGACGACATCACCGTGGAGGTCACCGACTCCGAGATCGATGTCCACGGCGAGATCAAGGAGAAGGAACGCACCGGCGTGGTCCGGCGGCGCGCCCGCCACGTCGGGGAGTTCGACTACCGCACGAGTCTGCCGCCGAACTCGGACACCGAACACATCAGCGCCGAGCTGACCAACGGGGTTCTCACCGTCCGCGTCCCGAAAGCCGAGAAAGCCAAGGCGCATCGCATCGAGATCGCCGGCTGAGCCAAGGGCGGGAGCAGCCCTCGTTGCTCCGAGCCAGTTCCTGCGCTGCCCTCAGCTGTCCTTTGCCGAATTCTGGGAGTCGTCCGGGCGGTGCGCGATGTGCTCGGCGACAGAGACCACGCCGTCGACGCTCCGGCACAGCCGCTCGATCACCGGGATCAGGCTCCTGACCTTGACGGATCCGCCGAGGCTCACGTGCCCTTCGCGAACCTCGACCGTCACGTCCGAGACGACAGGCCCCAGGGTCCCCCGCAGCAGGTCCCCCGTGATCTCGTCGCGGATGGCATCGTCACGGCGCAGGAAGATCCTCAGCAGGTCACCGCGGCTGACGATGCCCTGCAGCCGGTCCGTCTCGTCCACCACGGGCAGTCGCTTGACGTTCTGGACCGCCATGAGGCGAGCCGCCTCGACCACGGTCCACTCCGGACGCGCGCACACGGCGGGAGCCGACATCAGCTCCTCGGCCCTGGCGCCTTCGGCCTTGGCGCGCTCCCAGGCCTCCAGATGCGGAACCGGTGTCAGGCCGGACGGGTCGGTCTGGGCGGAGGACTTGCGCAGCAGATCGGCCTCGGACACCACGCCGACGGGTCGGTCCAGTTCGTCGACCACGGGTACGGCGGTGACGTCGTTGTCCGCGAGCAGTTTCACGATCTCTTTGAACGGCATGTCGCGCCGTGCTCGCACGACGTCTCGGGTCATGAGCTCTTCGACCGTACGGTGGTGCATGTCGCCTCTCCCTTCCGGGCGGAGACAGCCAGGCGCGAGGGGCTGGGATCGGCCCCGCATTGGCCGTCCGGCTACCCGGATCACAGGGTTCTCATCCCGTGCGGTGGCACGCCGCGCGTGGGACGTTGGGTTACAGCAGCATTCTGAGGAAACGGCGGCGATCATGCGAGCTCAACTCGGCGATCAACTCGTGGTCGAGAGCCCCGCCACCGGCGCCACCAGGCGCGACGGCGAGATTGTCGGACTCCACCATGAGGATGGAACGCCTCCCTACGATGTGCGCTGGTCGGACACGGATGAGGTGACCCTCATCTTTCCCGGCCCTGACGCACACATCCATCACATCGAGCACGGTCCCGAGAGCGCACACGAGCCTTCCCAGCCACGCACGGCACAGCCAGGCGGGCAGAGAAGTGCCAAGCCCCGCGGAACCCCGCCGGGCAGGCCGCCCAATCCCGGTGACATCGGCCGCCGCGTTGCCGCCGAACGCACACGCCAAGGACTGACCCGGGAAGAGATGGCCCGCCGCGCCAGAATGGCGCCGGAATACCTGGCATACCTCGAAGAACACCCGGCCGACCCGACCGATGCCACTCTTATCAGCGTGGCTGATGCGCTGGGCACCACCACCGCCGCTCTGCGCGGAGGCGGCATCGATCTGCCGCCTGGCCTGGGCCAGGCGCTCCTGCACCCTCGGCTGCTCGACCTCCACCCTGACGAATGCCGCACCCTGCTGTCCACACACGGCGTGGGGCGCGTCGCGGTGTCGACAGAGCACGGCCCGGCGGTGGTTCCGGTGAACTACGAGGTCGTCGACGACGCGATCGCGTTCCGGACCGCGCCGGACTCGGTCCCGGCGGCGGCCGTGGGATCGGAAGTCGCCTTCGAGGTCGACCATGTCGACGAAGCCATGAGCCAGGGCTGGAGCGTGCTCGTCGTCGGACCCGCGCGTGAGGTTACCGATCCTGACGCGGTGCGGAAGCTGGTCGATCGCGCCCACACCACGCCGTGGCCAGGCGGTGAACGCGAGATGTGGGTGTCGATTCAGCCCACGCGCATCACGGGGCGCCGTATTACTTCGGCCGAGCAATGAAGGAGGAGCGCCAGCCACTCCCCGCACCGTCCGGCACGTACGACTGGTTCGACCTTTTATTGCTCGCCCCTCGGTCCGCCCGGAGTGGTGGACTCACCGGTGAGGTGGGGCTCGACGTCCACGACGCCCTCCACTGCGCGCACGAGGCGCTCGGCAACCGAGATCAGCGAGGTGTCCTGTATGTGTCCGCGGAGGGTGACGATTCCCTCGTGCACGTTCACGTGGATGGCGTGGCTGAAGGCCGGGAAGAGGTAGGACACCACGGTGCGGCGGACCTCCTCCTCGATTTCCTCGTCCGACCGCAGGAAGACCTTCAGCAGGTCGGCGCGGCTGACGATGCCCTGGAGCATGTCCAGATCGTCGACCACGGGCAGTCGCTTGACGTGCCTGACGGCCATGATCCTTGCCGCTTGGGCCAAGGTGGCGTCGGGGTGGACCGTGATCGCGGGGGTGCTCATGAGCTCCCCGGCTGTCACGGCCCCCGCCTTGACGAGGTCGGACAGGCGCCGGCGTTGCTCGAAGAGGGACGGGTCGCTGTCGCGGAACTCCTCCTTGGGCAGCAGGTCGGCTTCGGAGACGACGCCGATGACGCGCCCTTCTCCCTCCAGCACCGGCATGGCACTGACCTTCCACTGCTCCATGGTCTGGACGATCTCCTTGAAGGGCGCGTCGCGTCCGACGGCCACGACCGTATGCGTCATCACATCGCTCACGATGTGCGGGGTCTCAGGCACTTAGGGCCTCCTTGTCTCGCCTCGTCAGGGCACTTCGCCGGCGCCGTAGGGGGCGTACAGGTCGAGCAGTCGCACCCGGGCGGACCTGAGCCGGCCTGCGATCACTCCGGCGACATAGATACACAGCTCGTGCTGCAGCTCCGGGTTCTTCCCGCACAGCTCACGGACCGCAGCCGCGTCGAACTCGTAGGCGCGCACCGGGCTGCTGGCCTGGGCCCCCAGGTGCCAGCGATGGGGAGGGACCAGCCAGGACCAGCCCAGCAGTTCCCCGGCCCCGAGGGTTTCAACGACCGCTGCGCGGCGGCCGGGCACGTGCAGGTCGAGAGCGACGGTGCCCGTGTGGATGATCCAGAAGCGGTCGGCCTTGCCGCCCTCGTTGAAGATGCGCTCGTCGATCTCGAACGACACCTCGCGAACGAGGGACATGAGCTGCTCCCGATGCTCCTTTGTCAGGGCGCCGAAGACGCCGGTCCTCGCAACCACAATGGTCTCCCCTTCTCCATGACCTCGAAGTGGAGGCGGGCTCGTATCCGGTCACGGACGTCTCACCACGCGGTGCCTGGTCTCGTCGGCGGGAGTCCCAAGCCGCGTCTGGTCGGCAGGACGACGGACCCAGGCCGATGCGGAGGCCGTGACGGCGATGCCGAGTGCACTCAGCGCTGTGTTCCCGGCTGCATGACTCCACGATCGTCGCAAATCGGCACGGTGCAACCTGGGCCGAGATCTCCCTGCCAGAGTCCGGCCACGTGTCGCGATGGATCCGGGGCGGTGCGACGGTATTCACAGGGGGGATCTCGCGGTGCCGGGCAGGAAGGCGGTAGGGACCATGGAGCTCCCGCTGGTCGTGGGTGTCGACGGATCGGATTCCAGCCTGCAGGCCGTGGACTGGGCGGTGGACGAGGCGGCGCGCCTCGGGCTGTCCGTGCGGCTCGTCTACGCCTCTCTGTGGGAGCGGTACGAGGGAAGCCGCCCGTCCTTCAGCACCGACCGTCCGGCCGAAGAGGTCATGGCCGAGCACATCGTCGCGTCCTGCGCGGAACGCGCCCTGCTGCGCAATCCAGAGGTGAAGGTGTCGAGCGACGTGCTGCCCGACGACGCCGTGTCCGTGCTGCTGCACGCGGCCCATGAATCCTCTGCCCTGGTCACGGGCTCCCGCGGCCGCGGCGAGGTCGCCGGGATGCTGCTGGGCTCGGTCAGCCTCACGGTGGCTGCCCGTGCCGTGTGCCCGGTCATCGTGGTCCGCGGCGGGGAGCGGAACCGGCAGGGCTCCTTCGACCGGGTGGTGGTCGGTGTCGGCGACTCCACCGAGGGCTCGGCTGCCCTGCGGTTCGCCTTCCGTGAGGCCGAGGCGCGTGGCTGCCCCCTGCATGCCGTACGGGCCTGGCGCCGCCCCGCCCATGAGCACGTGGACGGCCCTCTGATCGTGGACGATTCCCCCCTTGCCCACGAGGAACGGGCCTCCGCCCTCCTCACCGACGCGTTGCGTGACGCCGTGCGCAATCACCCAGAGGTCGATGTACTGCGCCAGGCGTTTGAAGGCCCCGCCCACAAGGTCCTCCTGGACGTGTCGGCCGACGCCGACCTGGTCGTCGTGGGTGCGGTGAGGCGGCACGGTCACTTCGGTCTGCAACTCGGCAGGGTCGCCCACGCCTTGCTGCATCACGCCGAGTGCCCGGTGGCCGTCGTCCCGCAGCGGGTCTGAACTCCGGCGTGCGTCGCACGTTCCTGCACATCTCGTGACGGGAGAAGGAGAGGGCGACGGATGTCGGAGTGGACCTGGGAATACGAGGGATACGACCCCGCTGCCGAGCGGCTGCGCGAATCGTTGTGCACGCTCGGCAACGGCTGCTTCGCCACCCGCGGTGCGGTGCCCGAGAGCAGGGCGGGCCTGGTGCACTACCCGGCCACGTACGCCGCCGGGGTCTACAACCGCCTGGAATCCCCTGTGGCGGGGCGACGGGTGGTGAACGAGGACCTGGTGAATCTCCCCAACTGGCTGCTCCTGCGGTTTCGTCTTCGTTCCGCCGACGGATCGGTGGGCCCGTGGTTCTCTCCCGACGCGCGGCAATTGTTCGACTACCGGCACACATTGGATCTCCGCCGTGCCACGTTGACGCGCATGTTCCGGTACTGGGACGACGAGGCGGCCGGTGTGCTGAGCGTGGATCAGCTCCGCCTGGTGCACATGGCGGATCCGCACCTGGCCGCGCTGCGAACCGTTTTCACGTCCGAGGAGTGGTCGGGCGAGGTTGAGGTCGAATCCGTCCTCGACGGCGACGTGACCAACAACAACGTCCACCGCTACCGGTCCCTCAACCGGAACCACTTGATCCGGGTACGGACGGGGGAGGCTGGGTCCGAGACGACGTGGCTGCGTTGCCGGACCAGCAGCTCCGACATCGCGATCAGCATGGCGGCGCGTACGGTCGTCATGGGACAGCGGCCCGCGTCGTCCGAACTTCGCCCGTCTCGTCACCGCGCCGTACACCGACTGGTAATCCCGATAGCCCCGGGCCGGCCCGCCGTGGTCGAGAAGACCGTGGCCCTGCACACCTCACATGACCTGGCGATCAGTGACCCGCTCGGCGCGGTGCTGGACCGGGTGACCGCTGCCGGGGATTTCTCGGAGCTCCTGGACTCCCACGTGGCGGCGTGGCAGCGGTTGTGGCGGCGGGCGGACGTCCAGGTCCCCGCCGAGGCGGGTCGTGTGCTGCGTCTGCATCTGTTCCATGTGCTGCAGACGCTGTCCCCGCACATCGCGGAGCTGGACGTGGGTGTGCCGGCCCGTGGGCTGCACGGTGAGGCGTACCGGGGGCACGTCTTCTGGGACGAGCTGTTCGTGCTGCCGTATCTGAACCTGCACTTCCCGGAGGTCTCACGGGCCCTGCTGAACTACCGTCACCGGCGCCTGCCGCAGGCATGCCGCGCGGCTCGCGCGGCGGGCCGGTCCGGGGCCATGTACCCATGGCAGTCCGGCAGCGACGGGCGCGAGGAGACACAGCAGCTGCACCTCAACCCCCGTTCGGGCCGCTGGCTGCCCGACAATTCCCGTCTCCAGCACCACGTCGGCTCTGCGATCGCCTACAACGTGTGGCAGTACTGCGAAGCGACCGGCGACACCGAGTACCTGCACACCAAGGGCGCGGAGATGCTGCTGCAGATCGCCCGCTTCTGGGCGAACCACGCGGAGTTCGCCCCCGACCTCGGCCGCTACCGCATCCGCGGCGTGGTCGGCCCCGACGAATACCACGACAGCTACCCGGACGCCGCCCGGCCAGGCATCGACGACAACGCGTACACCAACGTCACCGCCGCTTGGGTCCTCAGCCGCGCTCTCGACCTGATACAGCGCTTGCCCGCATGGCGCCGAGACGAACTGTTGGACCGTATCCAACTGGACAGCGGCGAACTCCCGGAATGGGAGGAGATCTCCCGGCGGTTGAGGGTGCCGTTCCACCAGGGTGTCATCAGCCAGTTCGACGGCTACGGCGATCTCCCCGAGCTGGACTGGGACGCTTACCGCGCCCGCTACGACAGCATCCGGCGGCTGGACCGGATCCTCGAGGCCGAGGGCGACACCGTCAACCGCTACCAAGCCTCCAAGCAAGCCGACGTGCTGATGCTCGGTTACCTCTTCTCGGCCGCCGAGCTGCGGGACCTGTTCCGCCGCCTCGGCTACGACGTGGACGACGAGATCTGGCGCAGGACCGTCGAGTACTACCTCAAGCGCACGAGTCACGGCTCCACTCTCAGCGGCCTCGTCCACGCCTGGGTTCTCGCGCGTGCCAGACAGGCCGAGGCGTGGACGTATTGCGAAGAAGCCCTGGAACAGGACGTCGCCGACCTTCAGGGCGGCACGACCGGTGAAGGCATCCACCTCGGTGCCATGGCCGGCACCCTGGACCTGGTGCAGCGCGGCCTGACCGGGCTGGAGACCCGCGAGGACGCCCTCCGGCTGGACCCCGTGCCGCTTCCGGCACTGTCGGAGTACGGATTCTCACTGCGCTACCGCGGCCACTGGGGCGTCCGCGTCCGGCTGCGCAGCGGACAGTTGGGAATCGGTGTGCCCGACTCGGAGGAATCCCCGATCCGTGTGGTCCTGCCCGACCGGGCTGTCACCGTCGCACCGGGAGAGACCTGCACGCTTGTGCTGCCGGTGAGCTGATCCGCGTGGCGGACCAGCTGCCGGTGAGCTGACCCGCGCGGCCCGGAAAAGACGTGACGGCTGGTCAGGAATTCCGGGAGCGCGGCGATTCGGAGCCTCGCGGCGACGCCGTCAGCCTAGACGAATGAGTCCAATGTCGGGGGCTGGTGCGCGAGCTTGGAGAGAGAGGGCGCTCAAGATCATGTTGTGACGCAAGACCTGAGCACGCTCTTGACCGCGCTGTACGTGAAGATCGACGACGAGATTGGAAGGACCGGGTGGATGGGACGCCGCCGCTGCTGACCGACTCCGAGCTCGTCTGCCTTGCCGTGGCGCAAGCCCTGCGCGGCCACCGCTCCGAGGCGCGCTGGCTGCGCTTCGCCCGCAAGCACCTCACCGGAATGTTCCCCTACCTACCTCAACAGTCGGGCTACAACAAGCGGCTGCGAGCGGCGCTGCCCCTGGTCAAGCGGATGATCCGGGAGCTGGCCATGGACAGCGACCTCTGGTTCGACAACCACTGGATCGTCGACTCCACGCCAATGCCGTGCGGGATGTCCCGCCCGACCGTCCAACGTTCGGACCTCGCCGGGTGGGCCGGGTACGGCTACTGCACCTCCCACTCGCGGTTCTTCTGGGGCCTGCGCCTCTATCCGGTCTGCGCCCCGACCGGCATGCCCATCGTGTGGGCGCTGGCCAACCCGAAGATCGGCGAACGCGAAGTCCTGGCCTCGATGCTGGAGGCCGACGCCGGCGTGGTCGCCGAACGCGAGGGCATTCTGCTCATCTCGGACAAGGGCTTCGCGGGCAAGGTGTTCGCGCAGGGCCTCGCCGGGCAGGGGATCGAGCTGCTGAGGCCGTCCCGCACGCGGGAGATGCGGTGCGGGCCATGACGAAGGTCGGCGCACGTGATCGAGCGCAACTCGTCTCGTTCGCCTTCCGGGCCGGCCTCTACCCCTGAGCCTGCCGAGCAGAACCCCGAAACAGATGGCCGCCCCGGCGATGCCGAGCAGTCCGGGCGGGACGGCGTGGGCACGTACCTGGAAGACCTCGCCGTCGCGCTGCGAGCGGCGTGCCTGGACCGGTACCTGCGGAGCATGGCTTGCGCCACGGCAAGGCAGACGAGCTCGGAGCCGGTCAGCAGCGGCGGCCGTCCCACCCACCGGCTCCCTCCGATCTCGTCGTCGATCTTCACGTACAGCGCGGTCAAGAGCGTGCTCAGGTCTTGCGTCACAACATGATCTTGAGCGCCCTCTCTCTTCAAGCTCGCGCGCCTGCCCCGACATCGGACTCATTCGTCTAAGGTCCGGAAGCAGGGTCCGCTGCAGGCGACATGCTCGTGGGAGACGTGGATGAAGTGGCTGGTCTCGCTGGTCGGCGCGGGGCTGGTCATGGTCACCCTGCGGGACCTGTTCCACACCCTCTGGCACCCCACCCGCCACGGCGGCCTGAGCCGCCTGGTCATGACGGCGCTGTGGCGACTGGCCCGGCGCTTCCGTGCGCGCAGGCGTGTGGTCGGGCTCGTCGGGCCGCTCGCCATAGTCACGGTGGTGGGCATGTGGGCCGGCACCGTCATCCTCGGCTGGGCCATCGTCTACTGGCCTCACATGCCCGGAGCGTTCACCTTCTCGCCGGGTTCCAAGGCGGCGCAGGAGCCGGCGCTGCTCGACTCCGTGTACCTGTCGCTCGTCACGGTGGCCACCTTGGGGCTGGGGGACATCGCACCCGGCGAGAGCTGGCTCCGCCTGGTCTCACCGTTGGAGGCCCTTGTCGGCTTCGCGCTGCTCACGGCCACGGTCTCCTGGGTACTGGAGATCTACCCGGCGCTGACCCGCCGGAGGGTCCTGGCCATCCGGCTGGCGCTGCTGCGCGACTCGGACCCGGCGACCCAGCAGATCGACTGCACTGCGGGGGCGTTGCTGCTGGACAGCCTGGCCACCGAGGTCGTACGTGTCCGTATCGACTTCACCCAGTACGCCGAGGCGTACTACTTCCACGACGGGGAGGACCACTCGTCGCTGGCGGCCACGGTCGGCTACGCCGACGCTCTTGCCCAGCGCGGACAGGCGGGGCGGCGACCGGAGGTGCGGCTGGCCGGTGACCTGCTCGCCGGTGCGCTGAAAGACCTCGCCGCCATCCTCGACCAGCGTTTCCTCCATACGGACGGAACGCCCACGGAAGTGTTCGCCGCGTACGCCGCCGACCACGGCCGTGCGCAGCCCTGAGCAAGGGGGCACTCTGAGAGGGCAGAGGACCGTCTCTCGGGGCGGTGGTCGGGTACACGGCCCGGCCGCGTCAGGCCGACATCGGCGTCGCCATGGGCCGGCGCGGCACGGAGGTCGCACGCCAGGCGGCCGATCTGGTGCCCGCCGACGACAACCCGGCCACCATCGTGTCCGCCGTCGAGGAGGGACGCCGGGTCTACGCGAACGTACGCCGGTTCCTGCTCTCGCGCTCGCGGGGGGCACCGCGGAGATTCTGGTCATGTTCCTCGGCCCTTTCCTGGGGATGCCGCTGCCGCTTCTGCCCGCGCAGATCCTGTGGATCAACCTGCTCACGCACGGCCTGCCAGGCGTCGCTCTCGGCGCGGAACCCGTTGACCCGCACACGATGCGCAACTCGCCCCAGCCTCCCGAGGAGAGCGTGCTGGGGGCCGGCCTGTGGCCGCGGATCCTGTTCATGGGGGCCTTCGTCGCCACCGTTACCCTCGTGGTCGGCGTCTTGGCCCGGGAGACCGGGCGCCCCTGGCAGTCCATGATCTCGGCCGCCGGTGTCTATCTGCCACCCCTGCGGGACCTGGGTACGGAGCCGCTTCGGCCGACCGATCTGGCGATCGCCGCTGTGCTGTCCGGCCTCGGGCATGTCGTCATGCGTCTCCAGGCGCGGCTGAGACCGGAACGCCTGCCGAAGAGCCCAGGGACGTTGAGTGACGTGCGCGCCTGTTCCCGGCATGCGCACGGGAGGCGAGGAACCCACACTGGTCTGGAGGAGCGCCGGGCTGGGTGGGCCAGGCCCCGGCGGCCCGCGTGGACGAGCACAAGATTCGCCGACTGCCGGTCATCGACAATCACCGCCTCGTCGGCATGATCAGCGAAGCGGACCTCGCCCGTCACCTGCCCGAGGACCAGGTGGGCCATTTCGTCGAGGTCGTCTGCGCGGCCCCCTGACCGACCCATCGGTCGTCGCCCTGCGGCCCTTGAGACCGGACGTGTCATGCCGTCATGCCGCGTCGGTCGCGGCCGATGCCGCTCCTACGGATCTTCGTCGAGGCACTGGTTCAGGAGGTCATGATGGGACGTCTCACCGAGCGGGTGGCGATCGTCACCGGTGGAGCCAAGGGGATCGGCGCCGCTGTGGCACGTCTGTTCGCGGCCGAGGGCGCGGCCGTGGTGGTCGCCGACATCCTCGATGCCGAGGGGGAGAAGCTGGCGGCGGAACTCGGTGGCCCGGCCCGCTACGCGCACCTGGACGTCAGCACCGAGGACGGCTGGCAGACGGTGGTGGCAGAGACGGAGCGGGAGCTGGGCCCTGTCTCGGTGCTGGTCAACAACGCCGGCATCCTTGCGTGGGGAACCATCGAGGAACAGACCCTCGAATCCTTCCGGCGGGTCATCGACGTCAACCTCCAAGGCGCCTGGCTGGGTACGCGTACGGCGGCACCGTCTCTTCGCCAGGCCGGCGGAGGCGTGATCGTGAACATCTCATCCATCGCCGGCATCACCGGCTATGCCGGCATCGGATCGTATGTGGCCAGCAAGTGGGGACTGCGCGGGCTGACCAAGGCCGCGGCCCTGGAATTGGCCCCGGACGGGATCCGCGTCTGTTCGGTCCACCCCGGTGCGGTGCGCACCGCGATGACGGCCGACTTCGACGACTCGTTCACAGCCGGACAGCCCCTCCCGCGGTTCGGTGAGCCCGAGGAGGTCGCCCGTATGGTGCTCTTCATCGCCGCCGACGCCACCTTCTCGACCGGTGTGGAGTTCGTCTTGGACGGTGGTGTCACCGCCGGCCCACCGACCGTCCTGACTCCGGCCCGATGACCGGGCACCTGGCGAGGTGTGCCTCCCCATGACCCCCGCGTCCAAGGCCCGGGCCGTCGCTTCCGCAGCGGTCACCTTGGTGCTGCACGGCCAGGTCATGCGGCCGATGATGCTGACCTGGGGCGCGACTCGCGAAGAGGCTGCGCGTTCCTGTCCCGGGGATGAGCTCATCCCTGATGCCGACAGTAGCTCGACCATGGCCACGACCCTGCCCGCGCCGCCTTCGGAAGTCTGGCCGTGGCTGGCGCAGATGGGCTGTGACCGCGGCGGCTGGTACAGCTGGGACCGGCTGGACAACGGTGGGCGGCCGAGCGCTGATCGCATCGTCCCTCAGTGGCAGGGCCTGGAGCCGGGACAGCGGCTTGCCTCGGTGCCCAGCGGCCGCGCCTGGTTCACCGTCGCGGTACTCGTACCGGAACGGACCCTGGTGCTGCGGGCCGACACGCGACTGCCGTCCGGCAGCCCGTTCGACGCGTTCCATGGCCCGCCGCCTGTCGCGTTCGTCAGTTCGGTCTGGGGCTTCCACCTCGAACCGGCCGGCGCGGACACCCGTCTTGTCGTCCGCACGCACGGTCGAAGCCGCCCGCGCGTGCTCACGAGGCCGATTGACTTGTTGTTCTGGGAACCCGCCCACTTCATTATGCAGACCCGTCAGTTCCACAACCTGCGCGCGCGGCTCGCCCGGGCGGTGTGACCACGTGCTTCGGGAGGCTCCGATGTGCGCCGACTCGACCGCCGATCCCACCGGTGAACCGCTGCTGCTGGACGGTGCGCTGCCCGAGTTCGAGTTCTCCCGCCTCGAATGTGTGGCGCTCGCCGCGACACCGCCCGTCGCTTACGAGGCCGCGCGCGGGCTGGACCTGCTCACTATCCACTCCCCGCTTCTCAACGCGGCCGTGTGGGCGCGCGGACTGCCTGAACGGCTCCGCGGCCGGTCCATGCCGACCCCGCCGTCCCTGCGGGTGGCCGACCTGTTCGACACCGCCGGTGAAGCATGGGGAGGTCAGCCCTGGGTGGCGCTGGGCGAGAATCCGGGCCGCGAGCTCGTCTTCGGTGCGGTCGGGAAGCCGTGGCGGGCCTCCATCGAGTGGCGGCGGGTCGAACCGCAGCACTTCACGTCGTACGACGAGGCCGGCTGGGCGAAGATGGCGGCCGCCTTCGTGGTCCATCCGTACGGCACCCAGCGGTCCCTGCTCACCTACGAGGCGCGCACCACCTGCACCGACCCGGCATCGACTGCCCGCTTCGGCCGCTACTGGACACTCGTCTCCCCTGGCATCGGCGTCGTTCTGCGCGGGGCGCTCCACGCGGTCAGGGCAACAGCGGAGCAAGCGTCCAGGCGGCCCGGCCAAGGCGCGTCGCGGGAACGGTACTCACCTTCTGGTCCCTGAGCAGCCGGGCGCGGCACATCGCGTGTGGGACCACCTCACCAACAGGCCGCTGCAGCCCGGTCACTGACACCATTAAGGGGTCTTTGCCCGTCAATTCACGCAAGGAGGTGTTGTGATGGGCTCAGCGCCTGCAGGGAATCCCGCACGCCCTGGGCGAAGACGTCGACGTCGGGACAGGCGTTCGCGTCGGCTACGACGGTGATGTTCAACTGCTCGGCATAGGAGAGCGCAGCGACCGCCAGGGTGAAGTTCCCGACAAGCGGCACCACCGGGAAGATCTCGGTGATCCGCGCCCCGGCGAGGTAGAGCGGCATCGGGGGGCCGAAGATGTTGGCGACGTACACGTTCGCCCAGCGCTGACGGGCGAGGCCGCGTGTCATGGCCCGCTGGAGGACCCGGTTGCGGCCGACGATTCCTTCGGGAGCGCCCACGACGTACTTCTTCTGTCGGGCGCTCGCCTCGGCGATCAGCCGCAGCCTCCGGATCGGATCGGGCTCACCGATCGGGAGCGGCACAAACATCAAACCGCCCTGGTTGCCGCGTGCCTTGCCGGGTTCCTCCTGGTGGAGCGAGACGGGCACGAAGGCCCGCAGGACCAGATCCTCGACGAGTTCCCCACGGCTGCGCAGCAGCTCTCGAAGGCCGCCTGCGGTGGCTGACATCAGGACGTCGTTCAGTTTCGCGTCGTGGCTGTGAGCGATCTGCTTGGCGGCGTCGAGGCTGCTGCGGATGACCGCCAGTCTGCGGTGCTGGCCGATCGGGATGTTGAAGCTGGTCCGCGGTGCTCGCCCCTTGAGATAGTTCTCGCGTACCGCGGGCCACCTCTCCCGGGCCTGATGCAGCGTGGTGGCGGGCCGACGGAGCTTCGACAGCGTGCCTTCGGCCGCCTGGACGCGCCGGCGAAGGTTGTCCTCGAACAGGCTGCGGCTGGACGGCATCGGCGCCGGGGTCCAAGGACGGGCGGGCGTTGTGGGCGCATCGGCGCTCGGATCGAGGAACGTGCCGAGCACGGTCACCCCCGCCGGGCCGTCGGCGATGGTGTGGTGCACCTTGATGAACATGGCCACCCGGTCGTCGGCCAGGCCGGGCAGGAACCACATCTCCCACAGTGGCCGTGACCGGCTCAGGGGGAGAGCGCGCACATCCTCAACCGTGCGAAGAAGGCGCTCCTCATCAGGGGGAGCAGCGAAGGGGCGGACGCGGACGTGTTCGGTGAGATCGAAGAATCGAGCATCGACCCACAGCGGCCGGCCGAGCCCCCACCGAGGCGTGTAGAGCAACTGACGGAATCGCGGGACCTGAGGCAGGCGGCTTCCGATCACTTCCCGAACCGCCTCCACCCGAAAACGACCACCCCGATCGAGGAGTCCGGTGCCATCGAGGATGGCGAGGGCGCCGATCACCTCGGGCCAGCCGAGATCATCCGGCCGCAGCATCATGAGATCCTGCGGGCCCAACCGTTCCAAGGCCGGGAGCCGGGGGCCCGGCTGGACAGATCTTGGCGCAATGCTTGACTTGTTCATGGTCCCACCGCCGCCCAGGACGAAGATCAGGAACCTTGCACACTTCTATAGTCTCGCTCACCCGACGCGCGGTGAAAGGCACCGAGCTCAGCGGACCTGATGGCGGGGACAGATGTCCGCTGCACCACGGCCTGCGACGAACTGGCCTCTGAGCGGGGACGCCACCCGCGCCACCGTACGTGACGATCCGCATGCGCGACGCCCTGGACCGCGGTGTGCGCGTCCGGGCCGCCGCGGGGTGGAACGCGGAGGTGAGCCCGCGGGCAGGGCGGGCTGGATGATCGGCCCCGGGGGGTAGGTGTCGCCGCCGCAGGCCACGCAGTCCGCCGACTCGGCCCAGGGCCCGCCGGTGCACCCGGCTTCCGGCACCCTGCGCCGGAAACAGCCACCCGATCGCCCCGCGGACCGTGGCGCGGCAGGCGTACACCAGCGGCGCGGCAGCCGTACACCGGCGGCGGGCTGCGGCGATGGCGCCGCCGGTCACAATGACATGGCACGCCAGAGCGCGGCCTGCCTCACGCGTTACCACGAGCTGGCCCTGCAACGGTCAGCCGCAGGGCCAGCTTGGCATCACGAGGGACGGCCGATACGCGCGCCTCAGCTGAAGAGCTGGAAGAATTCCGGGAAGGTGCCAAGTACCCCCAGGGCGATGAGCACCGAGCTGATGACGAGGGCACGCACGGTCTCGTACGGCTTGTTGCGCAGCGTCATGTGCAGTACCGCCCACGCCAGCAGCCAGACCACCACGGCCAGCGTGGTCTTGCCGGAGAGCGGACCGACCGAGGCGCTCCACTCCAGAGCGTCGTGCACACCCGTGCTGGCCTCGGTAAGCGTGGTCAGCAGACCGAGCGCGGTGGCGCCGATGCCCGCGGCGATGATCGCCGCCGAGATCGGTCCCTCCACCTTTTCACTGAGGGGGAATTCGTCCGGACCTCTCCCTGCGGAGGGGTTTGCCCCGTTCCTGGGTTCCATGTCCTCGGCTTCCCTTCGTACGTTGTGTTACTGGACCGGCGCGACCTTGGTGATGAAGGCGCCGAGTGCCCCGGCGATCGCGGCGAAGAGGAAGGCGAGGACGAACAGGCCGATGGTGGTGTGCCGGACCCGGTTGTGCCGGATCAGGCCCGGGCCGTAGTACCAGACGATGAAGGCGACAGCCGTGGCCAGGATCGGACTGAGCCAGGCGATGTGCTCCTTCCATTCCATGCCGAACTCGTGCCAGTCCGCTGTGTCGGGGTCGGCGAGCAGCTGTGACCTGGCGCTGGTCGGGATCTTCTCCCGGTACCAGGGGTAGACGACCCAGGTCCCGGTGATCACCGTCGCCCACGCCGTCACCGCCATGGCGGTGACGCCGATCCTGACCCGCCGCATCCGCTTCACCACGCCTTCGCGTGTCATCAACGCGGGTTTGAGGCTGTACAGCTCGGCAAGCCCGCCGGCGAAGGCGAGCAGGAACACGGCGCCGAGCCCCATGCCGTGGATGACGGTCCACCATTCGCGGTTGGTGAAGCTCAGGGCAATCGCCTGTTCTGTGACCGGGACCGGTGCTGCCATGAGGCTGCCCTCCGAGGACGATCGCGCTTCAATGAAGGGATGAATAAGGTATTAAAGGGGCAAAGCGACTCTATCGGCGGCGGCCCCCATACCCGTGCAGCTTCTGTTCTCCCGCGCGTCACGAGCGGGGCGGGGCGGGACGGACGACCGTCGGCGGGCTGAGCGGCGGCAGTTGTGTGCTCGGGCTATCGTGAGAGGCAGACCGCCGGCGCAGGAGGTGCAGGAGGTCGGTCGGGTCCACCAGGAGGGTGGCCGTGGCGGCAGAAGCGCTTGATGCGAACACCGTGACGGGGATCGTCAGGGACGCCACCGTCGCTCCGTCCATGCACAACGCGCAGCCGTGGAAGTTTCGCTTTGTCCGCGACAGTGGCACCGTCCAGGTGCGCTCCGACCTCGAGCGCGCCATGCCGCGTGCCGACCCCACCACCTGTGCACTCCACTTGGGCTGTGGTGCCGCCCTGTTCAATCTGCGCGTCGCCGCAGCTCATGCGGGCTGGGAGCCGGCCACCGAACTGCTACCCGACCTTGCGGACCCGCAGCTGCTCGCAACGGTACGGCTGACCACCCCTGTATCGCCCGAGAGCGACCTCGCCCCGCTGTACCCGGCGATCCACCGGCGCCGCACCAGTCGTCACCCGTTCACGGACGAGGAGATACCTCAAGCCATCAAGGACGCCCTGAGTGCCGCCGCCCTCCTGGAGGGGGCCCGGCTGATCTTCCCCGATGCATGGCATGTACAGACGCTGCTGGACCTGGTCTACGACGCGGAGGGGCGCGACGCCCTGGACCCCAGCGCCTCCGAGGAGCTCAGGCGCTGGACCCGTGTCGGCGCCGATGTCACGGAGACGGCGACCGAGGGGATCCCGGACTACGCCCTCGGCCCACGCAAGCGCGACGGCAAGGCCCCGGTGCGCGACTTCGCCGGCAGGCGTCCCGTGCCCGGCCGCGATGCTGTCACGTTTGAGAACGCGCCCCAGCTAGCCCTCCTCGGCACCGCCGATGACCGGCCGAGGGACTGGCTGCAGGCGGGCCAAGCACTGGAGCGTGTCCTCCTCCAGGCCACCCTGGACGGGCTGTCCACCTCACTTACCTCCCACGCCCTCGAATGGCCAGAACTGCGCTGGGCCGTCCGCGACCCGCAGTCGGCGATGGGATTCGTACAGATCGTGCTCAGGCTCGGTTACGGCCCCTCGGGTCCCGAGACGCCGCGCCGTCCCGTGCACGAGGTGCTCGACATCGAGTAAGGCGGAGCCAGGAGGTCGGATCACGCTTGCTGACTGCTTAGGCAGCTCTTCGTCGGTGGGCTGTGGGCCTTCAGGGTCGTCGTCGTTCACGAGCCCGCGTGCGGTCCCGCGCCGTCACCGGCTGCCCAGAAGGCATGGGGCGTCAAGAGCGAGGTTGCGGCCCGGACCACGCCGCCGGAGCCTGGAGATGTCCCGCAGACGAGGCGTGGCCTGGCTGATTCCTCACCCCTGTCGAGAGGAGGCAGGCCGCTATGACCAGCATCGCCCACCGCATAGCCACCTTGTTCCGGATGAAGGCGAACAAGGCCCTGGACCGGGCGGAAGACCCGCGCGAGGTCCTGGACTACTCCTTATACCCAGCAGCAGGAAATGCTGCAGAAGGTACGACGGGGTGTGGCGGACGTGGCCACCAGCCGCAAGCGCGTCGACCTGCAGATCAACCAGTTGCGCCAGTCCAGCGGCAAGCTGGAGGGACAGGCCCAGCAGGCGCTCGCCGCCGGACGCGAGGACCTCGCCCGCGAAGCCCTGAGCCGACGCACCGCCGTGGCCTCCCAGCTCACGGACCTCCAGACCCAGCAGGCATCGCTGCAGGCCGAGGAGGAGAAACTCACCCTCGCCTCACAGCGCCTGCAGACGAAGGTGGACACCTTCCGTACCAGCAAGGAAACCATCAAGGCCCGCTACACCGCGGCCGAGGCCCAGACCCGCATCACCGAGGCCGTCACCGGCATCGGCGAGGAAATGGGCGATGTCGGCCTGGCCATGCAGCGCGCCGAGGACAAGACCGAGCAGTTGCAGGCCCGTGCTGGTGCGTTGGACGAACTGCTCGCCTCCGGCGCCCTGGAGGACGCCACCCTCCCCGCCGGCCGCGACGACATCCAGGCCGAACTCGAGCGCGTCACCGCGGGCCAGGACGTGGACAAGGAACTGGCCCGGATGAAAGCGCAGCTTCCTGCGTCCGCCACTCCGCCGGCCGTCGAAGGCAGGAGCGCCGAGCAGGGCCAGCCGGACCAGGAGGCGACATCATGATCATGCGGATTCTGGGCGAGGGCCAGTACGAGATCACCGACGATCACCTCGACCGGCTCAACGAGCTGGACGCCTCGCTGCAGTCGGCAGCCGACGCCGAGGACGAGACGGCCTTCGCAACCGCCCTCTCAGCGCTGCTGGACGCGGTGCGCAGCCTCGGCACACCCCTGCCGGACGAGACGATCACACCGTCCGACCTGGTGCTGCCCGACGAGGACACCAGCCTCACACAGGTGCGGGCCCTGCTCTCCGACGAGGGCCTCATCCCGGGGTGATGGCGATGCGCAGCCGCTTCGAGCCCGACCGGCAGCTCACCGCCCGGATGCTGGTCACGATGTTCCTGCTCGGGCTGCTGTACGTGGCGTTCGTCGCCGCGCTGATCGTGCTGCTGAAGTCTGTCGTCCTGGTCGTCGTCATCGCCGCCGGGCTGCTGGCCGCGCAGTACTGGTACTCCGACCGGATCGCCCTGTACGCCATGCACGGCCGCCTCGTCACCCGGGAGGAAGCACCCCAGCTGCACGGCGTCATCGACCGGCTGTGCGCCGCCGCGGACATGCCGAAGCCACGGGTGGCCGTCTCCCGGATGGACCTGCCCAACGCGTTCGCCACCGGCCGCAACGCCGACCACGCCGTCGTCTGCGTGACCACCGGGCTGCAGCGCCGCCTGGAACCCGCCGAGCTCGAAGGCGTCCTCGCCCACGAGCTGTCCCATGTCGCGCACCGCGACGTCGCAGTGATCACCATCGCCTCGTTCCTGGGCGTGATCGCGGGCCTCATCGTCCGTTTCGCCTTCTACTCCCAGCTGTTCGGGGGACGCAGTCGCGATCAGAACACCGCAGCGGTGCTCGCACTGGTCATGGGGTCTCCGTCCTGGTCTACGCGATCAGCTTCCTGCTGATCCGGGCGCTGTCCCGCTATCGCAAACTGGCAGCCGACCGCGCCGGAGCCATGCTCACCGCGCGGCCCTCCGCGCTGGCCTCGGCATTGACCAAGGTCACCGGCGACATCGCCCGTATCCCGACCCGGGACCTGCGCACCACCCAGGCTTTCAACGCGTTCTTCTTCACGCCCGCCCTCGGGCCCGGCACCACGGTGGCCCGTCTGTTCTCCACCCACCCCAGTCTGGAGCGGCGTCTGGAGGCGCTCGCGGAGATCTCCGCAGAGCTGGGTGAGACGTCATGACCGCCACCACTGCCATACCGGCCACACCCGACCGGCATGCGGTCTCTGAACCGGGAACGTGAGAAAGGAGCTGAACCGCTGTGGGTTTCCTCGATGCCCTGTTGGGGCGGAGCAGGCCGGTCAAGCCCGACCTCGACCAGCTCTTCGGCCTGCCCTCTGCGGCGATCACTCTCCAGGCGGCCATCGGTTTCACCCCGACCGGAGCGGGCTCGGTCTGCTTCGCCAGCATCGAAGGGGGCGCATTCGCCCAAGTCCAGCAGGACGTACGGGCCCTGATGGGCGCCGACTCCGAACGGGGCGGTATGCCCGTGGAGTTCAGCCGCGACAACTACGGCTACTCATGGCTGCTGCGCGCCCCCTTCCAGCTCGCTCCTTCAAGGCTCCGCCCGGTTACTCCTACCTGGCAGGGGCTGAACGGCCCACCCGGTCGGGACCATCCGGCCTCAGAGCGCGCTCTCCGGAAGAGGCACGATGTGTATGAGGACACAGGCTCCTTCAGGGTGCCGGACCTCCGGTCCCGCACCCGGTGGCCGAACGATCCGAAGCAGGTGAATGGCGATGTTCTGGTACGGGCACGACGTCAGTGGATGGGGCTGGTTCGCGATGTCCGCCAGCATGATCCTTTTCTGGGCACTGATCATCACTGCGGCTGTCGTGCTGTTCCGCGCCGTCAACCGCCCCCATGAGCACACCCACGCCCCCGCCGTGCCGCATACACCCGAGCAGGTCCTCGGGGAGCGGTTCGCCCGCGGGGAGATCGACGAAGAGGAGTACCGGCGCCGACTGAACGTCCTGCATGCCGGCCCTCTCACCAAACCCTGAAAGCGGGCGGCACCGGCAGCCTCTGCTCACCTGGAGGAGGCTCGCGATGGACAAGCGCAACTACGGCATGTACGCGATCGTCGTCGTCGGAGCCCTGATGGTCGGTGGCTCGCTGGAGAGCCTTGTCCGGCTCGCGCTCGTGGTCGCCTGCCCGTTGATGATGTTCTTCATGATGCGCGGCATGCACGGTCAGGACATGCACGGCGGTCACAGTCGCGACGACCGGGACGACGACCCGCTGCAGAGGAGAACGCCATGAGCGTCGCCGTAGCCATCGGGATCGGCGTACTGAGGAGGCTTCGCATCTCTGCGACCAGGCAATCTGCCGGCCGATGCCCGCTGAACGACACGCTGAACCCGAAGATGCCGCGCGGCGCCCGCGCACGGACGCCGTGGGTTCCGGGAGTGGGCCCTTTCGTCCAGGCGGTCTGCACGTCTCCCTGACCACCTGGCCACACTCGGCTGAGAGGACGACCGTCACTGGAATGCGGTGTGGATCTCCTGTTCGGTGGCGGCGTGGGAGACGACGAGGAGTTCGTCACCGGCCTGCAGCCGCATCTCTGGGGCGGGGACAGTGGGTTGGCCGCCGCGGATGACGGTCGCGATGACGGTGCCTGCGGGAAGGGGGATCTCGGCGAGCGTGCACCCCGCGGCGCGGGACTGCGGCGTGATGGCGGTTTCGATGACGTCGACGCCCGCCTTGCTCAGGCGCAGCAGGGCGACGGTGTCGGTGGCGCCGGTGGCTTCCTCGATGAGGGAGATCAGGGGGGTGGCGGCGGGGACCGCGGTGTCGACTCCCCAGTTCTGGTCGAAGAGCCAGGCGTTTTCCGCTTCGTTGACGCGTGCCGCGACGCGGGCGACGGTGAACTGCCGCTTGGCGAGGAGGCTGATGACGAGGTTGTCCTCGTCGTTTCCGGTGGCGGCGATGACCAGGTCTGCGGTGAGTGCACCGGCGTGCTCGAGGAAGGTGGGTTCGCAGGCGTCGCCGGCCAGGAGGCGTACGGGGAGATGGCCTTCGAGTTCGGCGATGCGGTCCTCGTCGACATCGACGAGGGTCACGTCGTTGCGGGCGGCAGCGAGCACCCGGGCGATCTGGGTGCCCAGGCGTCCCGCGCCGGCGATGAGAGCCTTCATGTCCCCAGCTCCTTGTCCAGGAAGCCGCGCAGTCTGCCGAGCGCGGTGGCGGCGACGGCGAAGGTGACCAGGTCGCCGGGCTCGGCCGGGGTGCTGTGCGCGGGTACGAGCGAGCGGCCCGCGCGGGTGACCTCCACGACGCGGATCTCACCGTCGACGTCGAATTCGGTCAGGCGCCGCCCGGTGAGGTAGTCGGGCAGCAGCGAGCGGAGCAGCAGGGTCTCACCGTTGCCGAAGGTGAGTTCGGGTGTGAGGTGGCGGACTTGCATGGGCGATCGTGAGGAAGAGGGGGTGGCTTGTGGACGGCAAACCGCTGTATCACTGCATCGCTCTGGCGATCTCCAGTGTGTTCCTGCTGCCGCTGGCGATTGCGGTCCTGCGCGGATGGGTCCCGCCGTGGATGCGCAAGCACACGGGCGGCCTGCGACCGCGCGCCTACGGATTGCTGTGCCTGTATACGGGCACGCTGGCCAACGGAGTGCCTCGGCTGGCGAATGCCTCGTACGAGGCGGTCATGGTCGGCATGGCTTTCGGTATCGGGTGCTTCGCCTTTGCTGGCGGGTTGTTTGTCCTGGCCGGAGTCAAGGACACCCGAGCCCGGAGCTGAGCTGGCTTCGCTACTTCACTCTCGCTTGACGGACAGCGACAGAAGAGTAGATCAACGCCAGCGCATCGAACACCTGTTGCGCACCCATGACCAGCTGCCCGAGCCGGATGAGTAGCGTCAGGGGCGGGACGGTGACGACCCTGCCCTTGACATCCGTTCAGGTGGCGTTCTGGGGTGACCGCCGCAAGGCGGTGAAGGCCGGTACGCCCACGCGGCTCTTGTCGCGCCGTTCCGCCTTACGGAGCAGGTGCGTTGCCGGGGTCGGCGGGGGCTTGGCGGGGAGTGCCGGGACGCCGGCGGCGCAAGACTACGCCCCCGGTCAGCAGCGCGGCGAGGAGGGCGGCGATGACTCCGGGGCCGATGGTGTCCAGAGCGTCGGCGAGGGCGCGCTGGATCGTGCCGGCGGTGTCAATGACCGGGTCCTGGGTGGCCGGGTTGTTCTGGACGCGGATCTCGTACCAGCCGTAGTGGGCGACGTAGGCGCCGACGAGGAGGATCAAGGCGCCGCCGGTGCGGGAGGCGAGCGAGCCGAGGCGGCGCAGGCCGGTGACGCGGGCGGTGCGGGTGATGGCGACGGACAGGGCGGCGGCGCCGACGATCAGGCCCATGCCGGCCGCGTACGTGGTGAACAGGGTGATGCCGTCGAGGGTGGATCCGCTGCGGAATGCGGAGACGACGATGGCGAGGAAGGGGGCGATGGTGCAGCCGAGGGAGGCGATGGCGTAGGCGGCGCCGAACAGGACCATCGACGCGGCGGAGCGGGTGACGGTGGGAGCGCGGCGGAGTTTGGGCAGCAGGGCGGGCAGGTCGCGTCCGGTCAGCAGCCAGGCGCCGGCTCCGGCGAGCAGGAGGCCGAAGGCGATGGTAAACCAGGGCAGGTGTTGTTGGACCTGGCTCGCGGCGGGGGCGATGGCGAGTCCGAACAGGGCGAACACGGTGGCGAATCCGGCGGTCATGGCCACGGTGGCGGCGAGCGCGCGGCGGATGGCGGCCGTGCGGGTGGGGGAGTCGTCGCCCAGGACGAGCAAGGAGAGGTAGGCGGGCAGGAGGGCGAAGCCGCAGGGGTTGACGGCGGCGAGCATGCCCGCGGTCAGGGCGAGGGCCAGCGGCAGGTCGGACATGGCGGTTCAGCCGACGAGCGGGCTGACTTTGCCGGCGAGGCCCTTGCCGGCCGGGAGGCTGCCGGTGAAGACGGTCTTGCCGTCCTTGTCGAGGATCACGTAGACGCTCTGCTGGGTGATTTCGAACTTCTTCCAGATGTCTCCGGCCTCGTCGGAGAGGTTCAGGAAGGTGCCGACCCCGGTGTCGGTGACGAAGTCCTTCATTGGCTGCGCCTTGTCGAGGCCGGCCACCCCGATCACGTGCGCCTGGCCCTGGAACTGGTCGGCGACCTTGGCCGTTTCGGGGCCCTGGGCCTTGCAGGTGGGGCACCACGGTGCCCAGAACCACAGCACGGTGGGCTTGCCCGCCAGCGTGGCCGCGTCGAACGGCTTGCCGTCCACGGTCGTGCCGGTGAACCGCAGCGCCTTGGGGACCGCCGCGGTGCCTGCCCCTGCCTGCGCCGGCGCGGAGGGGCCGGAGGCTGTAGGGCTGGACTTCTCCGCGGCACTGCCGGAGGAGGCGGTCTTCTCCGCGCCGCAGCCGGCGAGGGTGAGCGCGGTGGCGGCCAGCAGGCCGGGGAGGATCAGGCGGGCACGCATGACGGGACGGCTCCTGGTGGTCGGGGTCGGCTGAACTGTAGGCCGGGCGCCGGACGGTTTGGACTGGGGTGGGTGCTTACGGTTCGGTGACGTCAGCCCGCGTGGTCGGTGAGCCGCTCGGGGTCGAGGACGGTGATGCGGCCCCGGGCCAGGCGGATCAGGTGCTGGTCGGCGAAGTCGCGCAGCACTTTGGTGCACGTTTCGCGGGAGGTGCCGGCCAGGGCGGCGATCTGCTGGTGGGTGAGCGCGATCTGCGGGCTGCGGGCCCCGAGCACCCGGGGGCGGGTCTCGGCGGCGAGGGTCAGCAGGGTGGTGGCGATGCGCTGCGGCACGGACTTGAAGACGCTGTCGGACAGGCGCTGTTCGAGGTCGGTCAGGCGCCGGCCGAGGATCTCGGTGATGCGGGCGGCGATCCGGGCGTCGGCCAGCAGGAAGCGGTGGACGTCGGCGCGGCTCATCACGCAGACGGTGACGTCGTCGAGGGCCTCGGCGAAATTGTCGTACATCCGCTGCCCGAGCAGCACCATCTCGCCGAAGATGGTGCCCGGGCTGATGATCGCGCAGGTCAGGGCGCGGCCGTCGGCGGAGACCCGGAAGATCCGCACCCGGCCCTTCTTGAGGATGAACAGCACCTCGGAGGGCTGGGAGGGCGAATACAGCAGTTCTCCGGCGCTGTAGGTCTTCATCGGGGCCGCGGCGGCGATGGCGTCCATTTCCGTGTCGTCCAGGTCGCGGAAGATGTCGACCTCGGAGATGTACCAGGTCTTGTCGGCGTTGTCACCGGTGTGGTTCATGTGGTGTGGTTCCTCGCGTCGTCCCGGTGCCCACGGCGGGGGTGCGGCGCCCCACGCCGGGCTGGCCAGCGCGCCCGCGCTGTGGGCCAGACAGTAGTCGTCCGGGGCACCCAGGAAAGGCTCGGTACCCCGGAGCGGTGCGCCGGGATCAGGTGTTGACGCTGGTGGTGTCGGCGTCATCCGGTGGTCCGGTCGGTGCGGTTGCCCGCCGCCCGGGCGACGAGCGAGAAGGTGAGGCCGGCCAGGAGGCCGAAGACGAGGTGGCCGCCGAGACTGGAGGAGGTGACGTCGTTCCATTCGAAGACGGGCATGCCCAGGTTGGCGGGCATGATCCACAGAGCGCCGACAGTCCACCACACCGCGCCGTAGGCCAGGCCGAGGACCACGGCGGGCACGAGGCGCTGGGCGAACTCGCCGAGCAGCACGCCGAAGCCGATGCCGGCGAAGAGCGCGATGGACAGGTGGATCAGCCAGCCGACGACGGCGTTGGTCGAGCCGAGGAGCCCTGCGACCATGGTGATCATCGCGGTGTCCATCATCGGCCGCGACACCGACATCCAGATGCCGAAACCGACGCCGCCGACCAGACCGGCCGCGGCACCCCACACCGCATGCACCGGAATGACGGCCGTGCTCGGGGAAACGCGCAGGGTCGTGGTCATGATGATCGTCCTCCTGGTGCGGTGACTTTCCGACTTTCTGTTCTCGTCCTTTCTGTTCTCGTCACCGACGCTAGGACGTGGGGCCTGTACAGGTATGTGAGGGCGCTTACGTACCCGGCGGTAGAGGTCCGGCTTTCAGGGGGACTTCGAGGCGGTCAGCAGGGCGTAGCCGAGCGTGCCGTCCGCGACGGCGGCGCGGGCCGCGGCGAGGACGGCCGGGGCGGCGGTCAGCTCCACGCCCGCTGCGGCGAGGCGGGCGGGGGCGGTGATGCGCAGCAGGTTCAGCCGCGCCTCGATCTGGTCGATCATGCGGAGCAGGGCCTGGTCGTGGCGCTCGGTGGTAAGGGTGCGCAGTCCGGCAGCGGCCAGGATGTCGGCGTACTCGGACAGGGGGCGGGCGTCGGCGACGCAGGCGATGCGGGCGCCGAGGCCGGTCAGCTCGGGCGGCAGCCGGTCGGGGACGGTGGTCACGTCGGTGATGCCGACCCGGCCGCCCGGGCGCAGGACACGGGCGAACTCGGCCGCGGCCTGGACCTTGTCGGGGAAGGTGCACAGCGCGCACTCGCACACCACCGCGTCGAACACCTCGTCCGGGTAGGGCAGGTGCTCCGCGTCGCCTGTGACGAACACGGCCCGTTCTGCCAGCCCGGCCGCCTGCGCCGTGCCTTGGGCGAGGGCGGTGTTGGCGGCCGAGTAGTCCACACCGTCCACCCGTACCCGGTAGGCGTCGGCGAGCAGGAGCGCGGTGGTGCCCCGGCCCGAGGCCACGTCCAGGACCCGGCTGGTCGCGGTCAGTTGGAGGCGGTCGGTGAGGCGGCGGGTCAGGGCGGTGCCGCCGGGGTGGTAGGAGTCGCCGAGCAGCAGAGCGACGACGTCCTTCGCGTAGGCGTCGGCGCAGCAGGCTTTGACCTCGTCGCTGTTCATGACTGCTTCCCCTCGGTCGCGGTACGGGCTGTCTTCGAGCCGTACGGTGTCGGGGTGAGCCGGTCCGCGAGCGGCAGCGCGTTCGGTACCACGTCCGCGACCGGCACGCCCGACATCTGGGCCCGGACCTGTTCGCGGTAGCCGACGGAGTTGTAGGCGCAGAACGGGATCAGCCGCCCGTCGGGGGTGATCTCCTCGACGCAGCACTTCATCAGCTGCTTGACGTTGAGGGTGTAGGGGTCCTGGAAGTCCTGCACCACGATCATGAACGCCTTGTCGCCCAGGTCCTTCACGGCCTGTGGGAGGTCGATGCCGCAGGCTTCCGCGCAGTCCAACGCCTCGGCGGTGGCCCGCAGTTGCTCTTCGGTGGTGGCAGTGCCCATGGACGCGGACGCCGACCAGAGCTTCTCCAGAGCCTCGCGGATCCCGGCGTCGGGCATGACGCGGTTGGTGACGTAGTCGAGGTAGTCCTCGACGTGGAGCAGCCGCGGGATCGGCACGACGGTGCGGTTGCCCGCTTCGCCGTCGACCAGGAGGTAGGTGATGGAGCGGCAGGTGGGGAAGCAGCAGGGTACAGGGAAGAAGTCGCCCTTCTGGAACCAGCCGGGCCGCTGCTCGTTGATGAGCCGGATCACGTCGGGGTTGGTGAGCCGGTTCAGCGGGTCGAAGGGGACGTGCCGGCCGGAGTGGGTGACCGGCTGGAAGGCCACCGAGCGTACGGCGGGGTGGTCGATGCCGTACTCGATGACGGCGCCCAACTCGTGCTCGTTCAGGCCGCGTTCGACGGCGGCGACGAGGGTGACCGTGAGCCCGGACTCGGCGCAGTTGTCCAGCGCCCGTTGTTTGAACGTGCGCAGGTCCCGTCCGCGGATCTCCAGGTGGGTGCGTTCGTCGAAGCCGTCGAACTGGAGGTAGATGTTCACGGACCTGCCGGGGACCCGGTTGCGCTTGCCGAGTGCGGCGACGAAGTTCTTGTCGGTGGCAAGGCGGATGCCGTTGGTGTTGAGGGTGACGTTCCTGATCGGCCGGGTCTGGGCCAGGTCGACGAAGTCCAGGATGTGCTTGTGGATGGTGGGCTCCCCGCCGGAGAACATCACCACCTCCGCCTCGCCCTCGGATTCCACGAACGTGTCGAGCATCCGCTCGCACTGCTCGTGGGTGATCGAGTAGCCGTCGCCGTGGTGGCCGGAGTCGGCGAAGCAGATCGGGCAGTCCAGGTTGCAGCCGGTGTTGACCTCGATGATGCCCAGGCAGGCGTGCTGCTTGTGTTCCGGGCACAGTCCGCAGTCGCTCGGGCAGCCGTCCTTGACCTCGGTCTGGAAGGCGAGCGGGATCGTGCCCGGTTTGTTGAATCGCGCCGACGACAGATACTCCTCGGCGTCCCCGTAGACCAGGGCCTCGAACTGCCCATGATCGCGGCAGTGTTTGCGCAGGTAGACCTTGTTCTCGCGGATGTTGACCTGGGCGTCGACGGGGGTTTTGCACAGGGGGCAGATGGACTTGGTGAACTCCACGAACACCTCGTCGCGGTCCATCTTGCGCCGGGGCGTGGGTGTTTGGGTCATCCGGGGCTCCTCCACTCACATGTCGACCGGGCTCCTGCGCCCGGCCCTGGCAGTACCGCGTCCTGCTGCGGCGTTCTGTGACTGGGCCACGGCCGGGCAGCGGTCCTCCGGCCGGGCACCATGGCGACGGCGGACCCGGCATCGCAGGACGTGGACGACTGCGCCGAGTACCACCGCTGCTCCCACGGTGATCAGCGCACGGGTTGCGCAGGGCCCCGCCGGCGGCGCTGATCGCCCCTCCGGCAAGAAGCAGTGGGCCCGCACAGCACAGCACGATGAGCAGTCCGGCGAGCCCGGCTGCCGCCATCTCGCCCAGAGCGGAGCGTTCACGGGATGCGGGCATCAGGAGTGGCCTCCTCTAGGTTGCCGGCCGAGGAGCCGGGAACCTTGAAGGCTCCGCGCAGCAGCAGCCCCGCATAGAACAGCATCAGCGCGTCCTGGACGAGGACGAACCAGCTCAGCCGCTGGGACAGGTAGCTGCCGAAGCAGCCGCAGTTGGCGACCGTGAGCCCGCGTGCGTACGCCTGCACGGCCAGCAGCGACCACACCATCGAGACGGCCGTGAACACCCACACCGGGACGAGCGCGTTCGATCGCGGGCGGGCCATGAACCAGATCCCACACACCAGCTCGCCCGCGATCAGTGCCACGGCCAGTGCGGTCGCGGCGGCGCCGGTCACCAGTCCGTACGCGGCGAGAATCCCGGACATGCGCCCGAAGGAGGCGAGCTGGCCGGCCGCCATCGCCGTATACACCGCACCCAGCACGATCCGCAGCACCATGCCCTCCACGCTAGGCGCGGACGGGAGCCGAGAACTGTAAGCGCGCTCACCGAACCGGCACCTCATACGCGAGACCATCGACAGTAAGGAACCGGGTTTCCTGCCGGTTTCCCGTATCCCGCGCGGTCGGGAGGTGCCAGGTGAACGGTCAGCAGCGTGCCAGGCCGGACCGGCGGCAGATCATCAAGGGCGCCGGCGTGATCGGGGCAGTCGTCGTCCTGCTGGTGGGCGGAGGCGCCATCGGCTGGCAGGTCGTCACGGACCGTCCGTCCGAGCCGGTGACAGCCGAACGGGCCGGGCAGGACCCGTCGCTGGAGGCGCTGGCCGGTGCGGCCGTCTCCGGCGGGCCGGGCAAGGACGGGATCCCCTCCGTCGACCGGCCACGGTTCGTGTCGGCTCGCGACGCCGGGTTCCTCGCGGACGACGATCCGGTGTTCGGCCTGAAATACCGGGGCGAGGTGCGGGCGTACCCGCAGTCGGTGCTGGTGTGGCACGAGATCGTCAACGACACCGTCGGCGGCGAACCCCTCGCCGTCACCTACTGCCCGCTGACCGGCACGGTCATCGGGTTCTCCGCCCCGCCCGGTATGCCGGAGCTGACGTTCGGCACCACCGGCCGGCTCGTCAACTCCAACCTGCTGATGTACGACCGGCAGACCGGCTCGGAGTGGCCGCAGCTGCTCGGCACCGCGATCAGCGGTCCCCTCAAGGGCAAGCGGCTGGACACGGTGCCTCTGGTGTGGACCACATGGAAGGAGTGGCGTACCGCGCATCCCGACACCGAGGTGCTGTCCACCGACACCGGCGCGCTGCGCAGCTACGGCAGCGACCCGTACGGCTCCTACGACTCGTATCCGGACCGCAGTGGCTACTACGCCGAGGGAGGCACCCTCTTCCCCGTACTGGCCACCAGCGACCGATTCCCCGACAAGGACGTGGTGATCGGCGTACGGGCCGGCGACAAGCGGCTGGCAATCCACAAGGACCTCGTCCGCACCACCGGAACCGTGCGCGCCGAGATCGCGGGCACACAGCTCGAAGCGCGCTGGGACGACGAGCTCGACACCGCCGGGGTCCTCCAGCGCGCCGGCGCCGGTGACCCGTGGGAGATCGCCGACCACCTCGACTCCATGTGGTTCGCCTGGTACGCGTTCTACCCGAACACCCAGGTCCGGCAATGAACCGGCTCCTGGTCGGCCTCGCCAGAGCCGGAGACGCCTGGGACGCCACGGTCACCGCCGCCGTGGCCGTCCCTCGCCGGGTGCGCGCCGCCCTCGCCGTACGCCGCCACCGGCGGACCGGAGTGATCGCCGCTGCCGTCGTTCTGGTGGCGTACCAGTTCTCCATCGGCGATCTCAAGGTGTCGGCCTCCGGCCGCTTCACCGGCGCCCCGGTGTTCCAGACCGCTTGGGAGCAGCTGTTCCACGCCCGGGCGCCGTATCTGTTCGAGCCGGTGCTCGCGTGGCATCCGACGGAGCACCTGGCGGTGTTCCTCAGCCCGGTCAACCTGCTGCTCGGCTCGGTCGTCGCCGCCCTGGTGGGCTGCAACATCGCGGTCGCCGCCTTCGCGGCCCGGCAGGCGGCCTCCTGCCGACAGCCAGGACGCCGGACCGGATACGCGCGGCTGCTCGGCGTGCTCCCGGCGTTCCTGCTCGGCTTCGCCTGCTGCGTACCGACATTCCTGCTCGTCCTGGGCACCGGAACCGCCGCCGCACTCCTGCCGATGCTGATCCCCCTGCGGCCGGTGTTCTACCCGCTCACGCTCGTGCTGCTGACCGCCGCCCTGGTGGGTCAGTCCAGGGCGTCGAGGGCGTCGAGGATGTCGGCCGGTTCGGCGCGGACCTTGTAGTCGGTGGCGACGAAGGCCCAGCGGATGGTGCCGGCGCGGTCGATGACGTAGGTGGCGGGCAGCGGGAGGGTGCGCGGGTGGCCGGCGTTGACGCGCTGGAGGTCGAAGCCGAGCTTGTCGTAGACGGCGGCGAGGTCGTCGGGGAGGTCGAAGGCGAGACCGTACTGCTTGGCGGTGTCGGAGCCGACGTCGCTGAGCACGTCGAAGGCGAGCTGGTGCTTCTCGGTCAGGGACAGGGACTCGTCGGAGATCTGTGGGGAGACGGCCACCAGGCGGGCGCCGCGAGCGGTGATGGCCTCGTGATGCTGCTGGAGGGCGCGCAGGGCGATGTTGCAGTACGGGCACCAGGCGCCGCGGTAGAAGGTCAGCACGACCGGGCCCTCGGCCAGCAGGTCGTCCAGGGACAGGGTCTGCCCGGTCGCCGACGGGAGGGTGAAGCGGGGGGCCTGCGCGCCGACGGTCAGGGCGCGGTCGGCCTGGCCGGAGTCGGCCAGTTCCTGTCCCGCCCGGCGCATGATCTCCCGGATCTCGGCGGGGATCTGCTGCTGGCGGGCTTCGTAGAAGGCGCGCAGCTCGGCGTTGAGGGTCATAGGGATGGTCCTCCTGGGTCACGACTCAACTCGGAACGACCGTTCCAAGATAGCGGGAGCGGAAGTATCCTGGAACCCTCGTTTCGAGATGGCGGGGTAAGAGGTATGCCGGACATTAAGCACTTCGACCCGGACACGGCCCTGGAGACGGTGGTGCGGCTGTTCTGGCGGCAAGGCGTCGCCTCGACCGGCATCCAGGACGTCGTCACCGCGACCGGGCTCAACCGCTCCAGCCTGTACGCCACGTTCGGCGGCAAGCAGGAGCTGTACCGCGCCGCGCTGCGCCGCTACGTAGAAATGCGGTCCGAGCCGGCGTTCCGGCGCCTCGCCGAGGACGAGCGGGGACTGCCGGCCATCGCCGAGTTCTTCGCCGGCCTGATCGAGGCGCGCTGCTCGGGCGAGTACGCCCGCTGGGGCTGCATGGTCTCCAACGCGCATGCCGGGGCGGAGAGCGGTGATCCCGAGGTGCGCGCCGTCCTGGACCGGCATCACCAGGAGCTGCGGGACGCGATGCGCGCGGCGCTCGGCACCGCCCGTGCCCAGGGGCAGCTCTCCGCCGGCTGCGACCCCGGCGCCTGCGCCGACCTGTTGGCGCTGCTCGCCTACGGCGTCAACCTCCGCTCCCGCGCCGGAGCGGACGCACATGATCTGGGCAGGACGGTGACCGCCACCCTCGCCTCGCTCGCCGGCCCGATGGCACCCTGACGGCTCTCGCCCGTCAGCGCCCAGACCTGCGCTCCGCCTCCTCCTTGACCGAGGCGAGCGATCCGGCGACGGTCGCCTCCCAGCGGGCTGCCACCTTCCCACCCCACCAGGCTCCGGCCCGCCACAGGTCGGTGCCCAGCTCCCCTCCGTACAACAGGCGGGTGCCCGTGGGCAGTTCGGTCAGGGTGAACGACTCGACGACGTACGGGACCGGACCGCGCACGAGGCGGAAGCCGACGCGTTCGGGGCGGCTGAACCGTACCGTCTCGACTGTGACGGCCTTCCACCGCCCGCCGAGCGGCGTGAAGTGAGCGGCCAGCACCATGTCGCTGCCGCGCTCCAGCACCTGGACCTTCTCCCGCGTGGCCCGGGTGGTACGCCCCAGGTACGGCTGGGCGATCACGTCGAAGACCACGTCCCGGGGCGCCGCGATGTCCAGGATCTGCGGCCCGAGCGGCCTGACACGCCGGCCCACCCCCAGGTCGACCGGCAGCGCCCCGCTGACCAGCCCGGCGTATCCGCCGACAGCCACGGCCGCCCCGGCCGCCGTCCAGGCGGCCGTCCGGACCAGGCGGCGGCCGCTCACGACGTGCCCCCCGGCTCGCCCTCGATCCGTACGCCCTGCCAGAACGCGACGTGGTTCTTGATTCGGCGGGCGAGCGGGCTCGGGTGCGGGTAGTACCAGGCCGCGTGCCGGTTGGTCCGCCCGTCGACCGTGACGGTGTAGTAGCGGGCGAGCCCCTTCCAGAAGCACAGCGACCGGCCGCGGGTCTCGGTGAAGTACTCGCGGTGCAGTGCTTCGGGCGGGAAGTAGTGGTTGCCCTCGACGATCACGGTGCGCGGGGCTTCCGCGATCACGGTGCCGTTCCATACTGCGCGCAGCATTGCTGTGCTCCTCGTCATGCGCGGTGGAGGTTCCTCACCTCCGGAACGTTATGCCCGGGCGAAGGCGCGGTTCAGTAATGGCGCTCACTGTTCGTCCCGGCCAGGATGCGGCAGATTTCGGTGTCCCTGCACTCGGCCGGGTCGGTTGCGGCCGCCCGTTCGGCGAGTGCGCGCAACACCGTGCGGGTCTGGCGCAGTTCGGTCAGGCGCCGGTCGATATCGGCGAGGTGCTGGTCGATGAGCGCCGTGACGTGTGTGCAGGGGGAGGCTCCGGCGTCGCGCAGCGCCAGGACGGAGCGGATCTCGGCGAGGGTGAGCCCGGCGCCCTGGGCGTCACGGATGAACGCCAGCCGCTGGGTGGTCCGCTCCGGGTAGTCGCGGTAGCCGCCCGGGGTACGGGGTGGCTCCGGCAGCAGCCCGGTCTGCTCGTAGAAGCGGATGGTCTTCGTGGTCAGCCCGCTGGTGGCGGCGAGGTCGCCGATGAGCATGCCTCCAGGCTAGCCCTTGACCTTCCAGTGCGCTGGAAGGTCTACGGTCCCCACAAGAGCCAGGAGGTGTTGCCATGAACGCGAGGGACGCCGGCGTACGGATCACCGTGCTGGCGGTTCCGGACTGCCCGAACGCGCCGGTCGTACGCGAGCGGATCGCGGCCGCATCCGAAGTCCACGCCGTGGCGGTGGAGTTCGTCGAGGTGTCGGACGAGGCCACGGCCGCACGGTGGCACATGACGGGTTCGCCCACTCTTCTCCTCGACGGAGTCGACCCGTTCGCCGTCCCGGGCACCCGGCCCAGCCTGTCGTGCCGCCTCTACCGCCACGCCGACGGCACCACGGACGGTGCACCGAGCGTCGCGGACCTGCGCTGGATGCTGGCGGCGTCCCGCCCGGCCGGAGCACCCGGCGAAGAGCGTGAGGAGCGCTGAGGGGCGGACGCCGAGGTACTCCTCGGACGCGTCCTCTTCACAGCACTCTTCCTCACAGCGGCACTCGGCATCTGGGCCGACCTGGGCGCCCCGCTGCTGGTCGTCTTCCTGGTCCCCACCGCGGTACTGATGCACGGCTTCTGGAAGGAGACGGACGCCCAGGCCCGCCAGCTCGAAAAGGGTTCCTTACACAGGGACCTGGCCTTGGCCGGTGTCGCGCTGATGCTCCTCGTACTCATCGCCCACGTCGGCAGCGATCTGGGCCTGACGATCACCGGCCCGCTCTGCGGCATCGACTGAAGCCGCTGCCGCAGGCTTCCGTATCGAAGGCGACGACGTGCACCACGGTGCTCCGGTCCGCCGTCCCTGAATCGGTTGTGTGTCGCGCCTACGCACACCGACGGGGCCGGGGGCGTCACGTGCCGCCGGCTCGGCGGCGCAGGAGGTGGCGCAGGGCGACGAGGCCCTGCAGGGCGGCGGCCGGGCGCAGCAGCGTGGGGCGGGGCCGTTCGGGCATGGTGCCGCGACAGACAGCGACGGCGGTGACCGTGACGACCGGTACCGCCCACGCGGCGATCGCGGTAACCCGCAACGTGCGGCTCGGCTCGTGCCGCAGCACCAGCCAGGTCCAGAAGGCGGCATCGGCGAGGGAGTCGGCGTAGTCGCCGAACGGGGACACGGTCTCCTGGCGGCGGGCCAGGCGGCCGTCGGCCAGGTCCAGGCCGATCGCCACCACCCCCGACCAGCGGCACGACGCCAGGGCCGTGGCGGGGAGACTGCCACGGATCAGGGTGAGCGCATCGGCCGGTGCGAGCCGGTCGCGGCGCTCCAGCAGGCCCAGATGCAGGGCTGCGAGCAACCAGTTGGCCGCCACCCAGCCCCGTCCCGGATCGCGATCGCGGGCGAGGACGAACAACAGGCCGTGCAGGACGGTGAGCTGGGTCAGCGCCCGAGGGCGGCGGGCCGCCTGCCGCACCGACCTATCAGCGGCCAGACCCACGAAACGCGCCACGGCATACGGTCTCCAGCGGCCGTCTCTCAGCGTCCCCAGCAGGGCGTCGGTTGCCGCGCGGCTGTCGGTGAGGTCGGACACGGACACGTCGGTGGGCCTTTCTCCAGGCGCGGAGTGTGTTCGCTCACCCTAAGCCTCGATCCACCGAGTGACCTGCGTCCTGTGGATAAGGAATCAAGAAGAGGTGCCTGCTGACCTGCGATGATGGGAGTTCTGACGCTTCCAGCACGCACAATCAGCAAGGCACCTCGTAGATGAAAGTTTCCCATACTCCGGCGGCGGTCTCCGCTGCGTTCGACGACCCGAATCTGATCGCGCATGCCGGACTGGTCCCGGTGATGCGGCTGGCCGAGCG